>LCNU01000009.1 GCA_001001375.1 Candidatus Amesbacteria bacterium GW2011_GWC1_47_15
TAATAAGGATAAGCGGGGGACTGGCTACTGCAGGTATGCTGACCGTATTTATGGCGACAAATGCATATGCAGCTGAGATATCTAATAATGGTGCCGGATCCACAAACACGATTGTGGAAACCCAAACCACCCAAACCCAGGTTCAGCAATCGAACCAGCAGGAAGTGCAGACCATAGCTATAGTAGTTGCCAACACCGGCTTTAACGATACCAACGGTAATACCGTAGGTAATGGAGGAGCAGTGGGAAGTTCTACAGGACCGGCAACTGCTGAGGCGTCAGTAAAGGTAAGGGGCGGATCCAACATTGCCGTACTTCCCGATCCTTGCGGATGTCCGACAGGCGATAACCTGATCTCCAATAACGGAGCAGGCTCTACCAACGCAATCGTCTCAACGACAACCAAGGGCACTAATGTCCAACAACAAAACCAGCAAAGTGTATGGACATTGGCGGTTGTTGCAGCCAACAGCGGAGGTAACGACACAAACTACAATACCGTCGGTGACGGCGGTAGCGTGCATTCCTCCACCGGAGCAGCACATGCCCGTTTTAAGACCAAGGTCAAAGGGGGTTCCAATCTCCTGTTGACTTCTTCAATAAGCCCGTAGTCATAACGGCTTTTTGGAAAAATGAAAATCCCTGCCCAAAAGGCGGGGATTTTCAATTCAATTTATAAGGTACGGCACGGATTATCAGACGCTTTGAATCCAAAAAGCCTGAGCAGGTAAACAAGGTAAGCTTTTCTTCGGATGTCGCGGTAATGTTTTCCGTCTGATCAGGGTTGACCAATTTAATTTCTTCCACCGAGTAGCGGTACCATGTATCGGGGGTAAAAACGTAGATAACGGCATTTTTACCGATACGACGAAGGGGGCCGAACAGATCGTCCCTTGCATGGGCAAAGATGACAGTATTTCCAGTCAGGCCGGGATAAGCGGAACCGATGCCGTGGGAAGCTGTGTTTTCGGATAGTTCCCACAGACCGTCAGTCACTTTAGCTTCGACTACCGGTAAGTCTATCCCTACAGAAGGGACGACGATCCTGGAGGGAGCCGGCGACAGTCCGGTATTTGATAAAAGCGACGGATCAATGCTAATATGGCTGGAACCTGACACAGCTACAAAAGTAGGGATCTGAAGATTTCGGGAAGTTTCACTTCTTATCGCTGTCGGAAAATATATCAAAACAACGCCGATCAATATCAAGAGAATTCGGGAGAATTTACGGGAAGGTTTTATGGTTTGCGGAACTTTAACCCTGCCAATCTGAAGCATAGCAATCCTCCGCCATAAAACAGATATTCAATTCCGGAAACAGGTCCGGCTGTGGCAGCCAATCCTAAGACTTGGGCTCCCCCGACGGGACCCGGACCTGCCCCGTTAACACCATCACCGTTACCCCCATCCCCATTGCCGACTGAAGGGGCGGGCGTAGATTTAAAGGAAGTGGGTGTGGGAGTAATATTTTTTTTTAAACCTGCTTTCGGGGTCGGTGTGGAGGTAGCGCAGCAAGGAACATCAGCAGAGTTATTATTGAACAGGTTTTTAATATCTACTTCCGTAGTAGCATTACCTGTAATTATTTGTCCTTCCCCGTCGTTACCTGACACTGAGTTACCACCGGTATTGGCCGAGGCATTTACATCGTTTATCACGTCCACGGAATTTTTCTGTTGTATATTTATGCTATCCCCGGATTGGATATCTATACCGGACTGTGACCCGTCACCATTACCTACAATCTGCAGCTGGGAAGCCGGAATTTTGACTGTCGCCCAAGTGACGGCGGCTAGGACGAAAATACTCAGAAAAAATATTTTTCTCATTAATCAAGGCAGGAAGGGCAAGAAGGCAGGTGTCGCGTTATTTACGGGCGGGTATTACGCGACGGAGTTTAATTGACCAAAGTATACCAACGGCGGGTAGTATAAGCAAGAGCCAGGCCAGATTGATGCTCAGAACTTTCCTCGTATCGGCGAGGCCGAGAGTTTCCGATCCGGATAAATCATCGGAAATAAATCCGGCTACCTGGGGGGAGATGCCAGTCAGTTCGGAGACAGCGGAGAATGATGTAGTCTGCGCGGTTAGCTTACGTACTGACGCTGCAATTGTGGGGGGAACAGATTTTTCTTTTTCTTCCGGTGAAGTATTTTCAACAAAAACCGGATTTATCAGCGGGTCCGAGCCGCCTATTGCCGGAAGTAATTCTGCCAGATTTTCCTCAGGCGCAGGAGCCTGGGCTATTTCTTTTTTATGGCCGGGTGTCACAAAATCGCCCAGCCAGCTGCCGAAGACGTTTACCACTGTGACGAATAATTTACCGCCGCCGGTTATATTATTGTTTACAAAGTTGACTATGTTGGCAATGATTTTTGCGTCGCCGGTGATGATTGTATTATCTCCTCCGGTGTTGTAATTGGCATCGTTGCCTCCGGTATTTGCGGACAGCTGCATGTTGTTGCTGACATTGGCAGTATTATTTTGGGTGGTTTGAGTGGTATTTGTGGCAGTTGATGAAGAAGTGTTGGTGGATCCCGCTCCGTTACCCGCGTTTGTAGCCGTAATTTGGCCGTCCGGACTGACTGTCAGGAGCATGCCTTCCGAGGCAGCCATGTTTGACCCTTCCGGTCCACCCAGGATCCTGCCGACCCACTGGCCGGCTTCATTGACCAAGACCAGGAACCAGTTGCCTCCATCAATATTGGTATTAGCGACGTTTAATACAGAGGCATTTACGCTGGTATCGCCGGAAGATATCAGGTTATTACCTCCGGTATTGGCATTGGTATCGTTGCTGCCGGTTTCCGCATTCAGCGTCAAATTGTTATCAATAGTCGCCTGATTGGC
The DNA here is from genome assembly GCA_001001375.1 of Candidatus Amesbacteria bacterium GW2011_GWC1_47_15. Lineage (GTDB taxonomy): Bacteria > Patescibacteriota > Microgenomatia > CAZETR01 > Amesbacteraceae > GWC1-47-15. Next base: position 2,851 of record LCNU01000009.1, read on the forward strand.
CTGGAAGGTATTGTCTGTTTGAGTGGTAGAGACAGAAGCGGTGTTTTCCGAATCCGCGCCGTTGCCTGTATTTGCAGCAGAAGCGCCGGTCGTACCGCAGCAGCCGAAAGCTTCTTCGGGGAAGATGATATCCCCTACCAAGTCGCCGTAAATATTCACAACCCCGAAGACCACGTTGCTGCCCGAAATGTTATTGTTGGCAAAGGTAAGGGCATTACCGTTGACGTTGGCATCCCCGGTAGCAATCGTATTGTTTCCGCCCGTATTGGCATTGGTATCATTATTGCCGGTATCAGCCGCCAGAATGAGGGTATTCCCTACAGCCGCGTCATTGTTTTGGAAGGTGGCATCGGAAGACGTTTGATCGACAGAGGCGTTGTTTGTGGAATCCGCACCGTTGCCGGTATTTGAGGCAGAAGCACTTGCCGTACCGCAGCCGGAAATACAGTTGGCGGCAAAATCCAGGACATAATCGCCCTGATGACCGTCCGCGATATCGAACTGTGCAACCATAACCCCGTCAAGATTGGTATTGACGGACGTGATAGCCGTACCGGAAACGTTGGCGTCTCCGGTAAGTATTATATTATCTCCCCCGGTATTGTATGAGGCGGAATTGCTGCCTGTGGTACCTGACTGGTCCAGACTGTTGGAAACGTCTGCTGTGTTGTTTTGGGTGGTGGAATTATTATCCGAAATACTGACTGAACCGGAGTTTGATGAATCCGCGCCGTTGCCGTCATTGGCTACGGAAATTCCGGAACCGGATGACGAACCATCCGCTGATAAATTGCTATTGGCATCAACGACGACCATCCCGGTATTGTTTACATCACCTGTAACAATGGTCGCCCCGCCGTCCTGACCATTTTGCGACTCACCTGAGCCCGGGGAAGAAGACTGAGAGACAGTTGATGAAGAAATTTCCCCCTCAGGGGCGGGAGATGACTGGATTGTCTCAGGCTGGGGCGTGGTCGAAACACTTTCAGTAGGAGCAGGCGACTGCGCGACTGTGGGAGAAGGCAGAGCAGAGGTGGGAGCCGGCGGCGGCGGCGCTGCTGTAGGGGCAGGCGGGGGTGGAGCCGGGGTATCTGCCGGAGGAGGGGGCGGGGGGTTGTTATTTAGTTACTTTGTCACTTAGATAATTTTTCCTTTAGTTCGCAGGGTGTCCTGCTGAAGTGCTGGCAGGAGCACCCCACGATCTAAATGGTTAGCCCAGCAAAGAAAGCAGGCCTAAAAGATGACTCCAGTTCAGCGAAAGGCTGAATTGTAAGTCCAATTCCGGAAGTTCAGGCATGTGAAAACCGCCAAAGTCACCGTAAAGGTTGACGTTGCCGGAGTTTTCCACGTCCACATAAGATGCGGAATCGCCAGTCAAAACGAAGGGGTCACCTTCGGGAAGACCGGTATTTTTCTCGACATCGTTTTCGCCGGTGTCGCTATCTGTGTCAACATGGTTGGACAGGGAAGCGATATTGCCGTACAAAAAGCCCTGATCAATGTATAGGCTGTCGATAAAGGCAGCGAGTATATCATTGTCAGTATCGGCACCATTGGCGCCGATCTTGGCATCCAGATCAAACAGGCAGCCGCAATCTACGTCGGCCGCGTTGAAGTTGACGTGGTTGTCGATATCGATATCCGTCAGAGCGTTTCCGGTGAGAATGGCAGCGTCTCCGCCGGTGTTGTAGTTGGCGTCGTTGTCGCCGGTTTCGGCTTCTGCGTCAACATGATTATCGACCCAGGCCCAGTTATCCTGGGCTATGTTGATAGTTTTGACATGAGTAAGCGTCAAGTCACTATCAGCGTTGTAGCCGTTGCCAGTGATTAGAGCGGATACACCACCCGCCTGAGCACCATTACCTCCTACCAATGCCAAATTGGAATTGGCGGTGGTTGCCACATCAACATAGGTTTTGGCGTTGCCGGTAGATACTACCACGTCTCCGCCGGTGTTGTAGTTGGCGTCGTTGTCGCCGGTATCAGCATCTGCATCTACCTTGTTTTTCACCCATGCCCAGTTATCCTGGTACACATTGGTGGTATTCGCCTGAATTAGAACAGCGTCGTTATCCGATTCGGCACCGTTGCCGGAAATTTCGACTTCGGTATCGCCCGGAACGCAGCAGTCCACAGATGCAACATTGCGGTTTAATTCATTGACCACATTAACATCGGTAAGAGCATTGCCGGTGACTATACCCGTAGAACCGCCGGTGTTGTAGTTGGCGTCGTTGTCGCCGGTATCAGCATCTGCATCGATGTGGTTGACTACGGTAGCGGAATTGCTCTGAATGACGTTGGTAGTATTCGTTTGAGTGACTACCGCGGTGTTATCAGAATTGTAACCGTTGCCGGTAACTTCGATGGAAGTCTCGGCGGCTACCGGACCAACTATGCTTAAAAACATTGCTGAAGCAGAAGCTGCAGCAAAAAGTTTTTTTGTAAATTTAGTCATTTTCGTAAATCACCCCCTTTCATTTATGGATTTTCCCCTCCCGCCAGGGGCGGGATGCACTTCGCCCGTTTTTTTCTCTCCGCCAAGGCGGGATTAAAAAACGGAGGCCTCTCATTCCCATCCTTTTTCCGCCATTGGCGAAATAATGATCAGATTGAGAAGCCTCCGTTTACGGTCAGCTTTCTTTAATCAAAGACAAGACTTTATTCTTCTAAACCGGGGGCAGTATTGCAAAGATTTTCGGTATTAGAAAGTTTAGTCTTTTAAATTGTAATTAATTGTTAATATAAAGCGTATTTTTTGTCAAGTAGCAACGCAATAATTAACCGTGCCATTTGTTTCCCCGGGATACTTTTGTGGAAGTTTTTTTAATGTTTCTGACCGTTATCTGAGTGACCATGTGGTCCTGGACATAGATCTCCAGACTACCATATCCCTGGACCATCTTTAATGATTCAATAATTTCCTTGATGAGATTTTGGGAGGGATCCTTTATGGAATATTTATTCATTTAATGGTTTAAAGCAGTGTCAGATCGATGACTGTCTTTTCACCTTCGATTTCCCCAATTATCAGCCTCAGATTTCTATCCGTTTCGTTGACCGGGAATCCCAAACGGGTGTATTTAGTGGACTTGGGCTGTACGGTGACCGGATCGTTGTGGATCTCCGGAGCCAGAAGTTCACCTTCATTGTCGTTGACTGTCAGGCGAAAGTAATCCCGGGAGTTGATCTCCAATCCCCGGTTAAATCCACTGGTTATCTTGATCGTCAGAATGACAAAAGCCCGGCCCTCAATCGCCGTCGCCCTTTGGCCTTTGACGATGATTTCATCACGCAGTTCGGCAGATTCCAGAGAGAATTTGACTTCCGTCAGGACTTTTTTATTGGCTCCGGTCAGAGGAAAAGAGAAATCGCTATTGATTGACTGGGTGGCCCGGGGGCCGGCAATAGTTACGCGGCCGGCAGCAGTGTTGCCTTGTGTACGGGGGGAAGCTAATGCTTTCTGAAGAGCCTGTCCGAACCAGAACAGCACCAGAGCGGCAGATAAAACGATAATCAGAAGCGGCAGGGTTTTTTTGATGTTTAAACGGCGGTAGAACAGGAATCTATTCCGGGAAAGAGAGGGTAGGTGGAAGGAAAATCGGCTCATGAAAATGGAATTAAAAACTGCCCCTTAAGGGCAGTCAAGTTAAACGGATACTAAACAAAAGGGAATTAGTTGTCAATATCGACTTTTATTGTGACTTGACCGGCGCCGGGGTTTCGACCGATTTCTATTTCAATTTCCATGCCGCTACCTGAACCGGAAAGCTTGTTTAATATTTTTTCGTTTGCCCGGGTATTGACAATCGATCTGACATTCAGACCCAGACTGTTGAATTTTTGGCGATACCAGTCCGTAATCTTTTCCGGAACATCCGAACTGACGTATACCCCTGTTGAGGTTTGGGTTGATCCCGGATACCGCCAATCTGAAGCAGGTGCGACTGGTGTTGACTTGGACGGAACCGGTACGGGGGTGGGCGAGGGGGTCGGCGGTAGAGTCGCGGTGGGAGCAGGTACGGAAACAGGGAAATCCGGAGGAAGGAAAGTGCTTCTGGCAACCACACCGACTGCAACCAGAACCGCGGCAATAATTATTAATACCGGCATGTATACCAATTATGCAGCTGCTGTCAAGAAAAACTAAATGGCGGTGGCAGTGACGACCAGGCGGCGGGAATCCAGAAAGCCGGAGCAGGTATATAAGATCAACCGCCCCGCCCAATCCGGGACTGGTGACAAGACAGATACCTCCGACGGAGAAACAACGACGATACTATCCACCCTGTAGGTTATTTCGCTGTCCTGAAGTCCGAGAGTAATTGTTTGTCCGACCTGAATTTCTTTCAGATTTCCCAAAAGACGCGGCCAGTTGTGACCGTAAAAAACGGCTACACCGGCAGGCTCCCCCGGCAGAGAGCTGTCCTTGAGGTATGTGATCCCCTCCCGGGTAGTAGGAAAACGACCGGATACGGACCTGGCTGCAACTACGGGTAGATCAATCCCCAGAGCGGAGATTTTCAAATTCACCGGCACACTCGCCGATGCGGTGCTTTTTTCGGAAGAGGCCGCAGCAAATACAGGGGACAGGGGATAGAAGCGTTCATAAATTAAAAATCCTGCGGAGGTAAAACAAACCAGTGACAATAAAGCGGAAGTAACCCAAAGCCTTAATTTCACTTTGATACGCGCCTGGACCAAAAAGACAATCCCAATAATGACAGACCCATAAGAATCAGGCCGAAAATCGTCTGGGAATTACCGGTGGTAGCCAGTCCGAGGACCGAACCTCCGATGGCCGGCTCAGAAGAGGGGCCGGAAGGTGCACAATCATCTACCGCCCGGATAGAGAAGTAATACGCGGCTACCGGATCTAAATTTCCGATAGTATATGCGGTAACTTTGCCCGTGTTGGGGACACCATATATATATTCACCCGGTTTGAGGCCATACGAAATGGTGTAGTGAGTAGCCTGCGGGACTTCGGACCAGACAAGCGTGGCAGTGGTGCCATTGCGGGCTACATTTAAAAGCACGGGGGCGGGAGGGGCCGGCCTGGGACAAACCCAGGGCCCGGACTCACTGAAATCGTCATTCTTCGGACCGGGTGTGACAGTGGGTGAGGGGGTGGGGGTGGGTGTAGCAGACGGTCCGGGAGGATTTTCTTTACAGTCGAAGCTGCTGTTTTTGGCAAGAAATGAAGCGTCGTCTAAACCCCAGTCCAGCCCGGAAGGGACAAAAACCCATCCTTGGAGTCGGTAAGCGTTTATCTCGGATTCAGACAGGCCTGATATTTTCCACCAATCCGTCTGCGTCCCGGCATCGTTATCACCTGCGGGGCAGAAACACTGCAGCAGCTGACTGCCATTTATAGCATATACAGAATCGCTGCCTTCGTGATTTGCACCTGTACCGATTATCCCGTGCCAGCCGGATTCGTAGGAGACTTTGAGCGGACCTTCGGGAGAGCTGCAGGCAGGAAATCCGGGTGCCGCAGAAACCGGAACAGCAGAAATCGCAAGCAAAAGGGCAGAAGCCAATATGTAAAACCGCTTCATAATTAAGGACAGGAGAAAAGAAGAGCAGGAGGATTACTTTCTTAGTATACTACGGGACAGAAATAATAGCAACTGCGTCCACAAGGAGGCCTTTTTTTTCTCCCGGTCCGGTATAACCGTCAGACCGTTTTCAGTAGGTGACTGCAAATTTATTTCCCAGTCAGGATAACCTTGGGCAAAGACAAAACTTCTGTTTTGTTCCGGCGCCACAGGCAGCCGGAAACGGCCATCGGTATCGGACCTAAATTCCCGGTTGAGATAGACGATCCGTACTCCGGAAAGGGGGACGCCCGAATGGTTTTCCAGAATGCCGTTGTAAACAGGCATCGAAAAGTACCGCTTCAGTTCACTTACTACCGGTCGCGTCTCACCGCCGAAGTGCCACAAAGCCGTAGACCCGCCGACATTAACCCAATAGTTTACGGCGATTACCTGGGGAATTTCAGCCAGACCAGCCAAAGCCCGCTTCAACCAGGTAGCCTGCTGGGAGGGTGTCATCGTGCCGTGAATATCGGGTACGGGAACACCCAATTCACCCAGGACAATCTGCCCGCCGCTTTTGGCTGCTAGAGAGCGGATATCTGACAGGAGTTTGTCAGGTGTAGCCACGTAATGATCGATGCTGACAATACCGCCCATTTGGGTAGTGGTTTCAGTATCCATTATCTTATGCGCCAGATCACCGTTCATGGACTGGTAATTTGAAGCCACCTTTTTATTTATCCGGGAAAAGGCGTCCCCGGTAATCCGATACTGATCAATAATAAATTCCCTGAAACCTGAATCGTCTCCAGTGACCAACGGATTACCTGGCCCTCCGTTTTCGCACTCCGGGCAGGCTGTAAATATATCCCCATCCATAAACAACTCCGGGTGGGTAAGAATAAAATTCCTGGTTTTTTCCAGGTGTTGTGCCCGGCTGACGGGAGGATATTCGAACCAGCCTTCCCAACCAGACCAATTACCCCGGTACCAGACTAAAAGGTTGTGCCGGCGCGCGGCAGCCACCCATCTTTGCATATACGGGAGGAATTCCTCATCATATGGGGTACCAATCGCGACATGGGTCGCGCCGATAGAGGCAATTTGGGAAATCTGCTTTTCAATAACACTGTCATAGGACAGGGATTTGGCTTCGTCCAGCCGGGCTATATCCCGGGAATATTTCATCGTGTCTACGGACTGGACATTCCACAGCGGCATCCTTTCCCCACTATCAGATGGCGCGATCGGTCTTGCCGGAAGTAATACCAAAATTAATCCGGTAATAAAAATGATCAGGAATTTCCACATCTTCTTTCAGATTATTATCCTATTTCTGTCCGGAATAAATGGGGGTGGTAGACAACTGAGGTAAATACTCGGGCTTTATTTCGTACAGGTCCCCTGTGGGGAATCTGCCGACAATATAATATTTTACCAAAACCTCAGGCCGGCTGCTGACACTCTTCCAAACCAGGTCCCCTGTAAAATCCGTCTGCATTACGATCCAGCGGGCAAGCCGGTGGGGAGCGACTATAGCCGTCTGCCAGTACAAACCCGTACCTTCGGTAATAAACCTTTTCATGGGAAGGCTTGATCCGAAAATCACGGTCTCGTGGGAAGCGGTGGAGAGGAGGATAAACCCTTCGTTTTGGCTGGCACGCTGATTTAGCGTATCGGACAGGGAAGAGACATTGAAATAGGACAGGTTTGAACGGGCGTCTTCAAGGGCTACAGTATCCTGATTAAGATGGGAAAACACCATCACAAAAATCAAAATACCTCCAATAACAGGGCGAAAATTTTTCAGGCGGTCGATCAGAAGGCCGATAAATATGGCAACCGACGGCGCCAGCATGATGCCGTAGCGGACATTGAACCAAAAACCGCCGGACAGCCCCGGGATGAACATGGCCGACTGACCCAGATAAAGTGAAATGATATTGAACACAAAAGGAGCAAGCAGGCACAAGGCGGCAATTCTCGTGTGCAGGCTGTTTTTTTTATCCAGCCATAAAACCGCTGCACCGGCGATTCCCAAAAGGAAAACTACCATAGTGTGACTGAAAACCAGAGAGGACAGATAGGACAGAAACGAAACCAGTAACTGTCCCTTGGTAGCCAGATTACCCTGAGATAATAGCGCCTGTTGCTGGGCGTAAGCCGAGTAAGGGCTAATGGCAAAATACAGGAAGTTATTGAATATCAGCTGATTCCATAAGAGCCAGAGCGCAATACCAAGAAAACCCAGCGAGGAAAACATCAGGGTCATACCCTCTGCTACCTGCCAACCGCCTTTTTTCCATCCCCTCCAGGCAACAAGCAGGGTTGCGGTGATTACCAAAAACCAGCCATCGTACCGGATAAGGGTGGCCAACATAAACCAGAATGCAGACAGGATTAAATCCGGTAGTTTTTGCTCCTGGTACCAAGCGAGAAATTTATAACTTCCGGCTGTCATAGTAGCCAAAAGCAGTAATTCCGTCATGGCTGTTGTCTGCAGATATAGGACATTAGTATTGAAAGCGAATACTCCCAACCCGGCCAACCGTCCGGCTGTTCCGACACCAAGCCGACGTAAAAATAAATAAATCAGGATACCGGTCGCCACAAACGAAACCATGGACTGGATACTGCCGGCAAGACCGCTATGCCACATAAAATCATTCCAAATAGTAAATGTCATCAGGAAGTGGGGCAGTGGAAGCCAGACGGAACCGATTTGGGCAAACCCCGGTTTTAATCCTTCGACAATTCTGCGGCCGATATCTAAATGAGAGCGGGCGTCGTTGTAGGCAAGTGTCAGACCCTGACTGTAGTAAATCAGGAAAGTGGCAGCAGACAATGCTGCCAGGAAAAAACTCACCAGGAATACCTCATGTTTGCGGGCCAGGAGTGCCAGATTTTGCAAAGGTGCGGTATTGATAGTCATTCCGAAAGTGGCTTAACGGAAAGGTAAAGGAGGATAATCAGACTGAAGGCGACAAAGGCATAGATACTGATATACCGGCGGCTATCCAAAGTGCCGATACCGACAAGGAAGGTATTGTAAAACAGGGATGAAGTCCTCCCCTGATTCATCATTTCAACATTTCTCAGGGGTGTATACGGAATATATACCGATAGGCCTGATGCCTCTTTTTTTGGAGGGATAAGATTGGTGGTCAATGCTCCCAGAGAAGACAGAAAAATACTCCAGAGAGCGGCTGCCCAAAAAAGTATGGTAAACGCAAGATTTTTCCGGAATCGGGTGACTATTAAACCGATGGGGATGCAAGCCACGGCAGTAGCGGGAATCAGGTAGCGCGGGCCAAACGACCATCCGCCCCAGGGATCACCAAACATGGAATAAATTACCAACATGACCGATATCAGGCTGATATAAAGCAGAGCGGAATTTCGCGACTGCTGCCGGCGGTATGCTTCATACAACCCCCAAAGACCGAATACTATAAAGGAGGAGTAATAAAACCAGCCCCGTTCGTTGCTGACCAGGAGGGTGTAGAAACCATTGAGTTGTTTTCTGGTATTCAGAGGCAGGCGGACGATCTGGGATTCTTCCTGAACCAAGGTGGTAGGATCCGGTCCGACGGGGTTAAAGACAAAGTCGTCTGTAGTACCTACAAACTGGGCCAGGAGAAACGGGGAGCCGGTGGTACCCAGGTTGTACCAGATGAGCACCAGTATGCCGGCGGCTATCCCCAAAAAGGTAACCAAAAACCGCGGATTGAAGCGGACGGACAACAGGGGGTTTCGGTAGTTAAATTCAAAATGCCGATACATCAGATACACAGCGGGCGGTGCCAGAAAAAACACATTGGGGATATCCAGGAGCAGACCTATACCAAAAAGCAGGCCAAACAGCAGGTCGCGCCACAGACTCAACCTGGCCCCGGAAATGAGAAGTGAAAGCAATATCACCGTAGTAGACGGATGGTGCTGGGTAAAGGTGGTGGCGTAAGACAAAGCATTTGAGCCGAATAAAAACAAACTACCGGATAGAAGAGAAGCAGGAACAGTTGCCCCCAGTCTGCGGGCCAGCAAAACCACCAGGAAAAAATTTACCAGCGCCAGCAGGGTAACAGACAAATAAGTGACCAGTTGGGGATTGCCCAGAAATCGGCCTGCAAGATAAAAAGGCAGCCCTAAAAACGAGACCCCCGGGGTGAAAATAGAAAAATACCGGTCTCCCAGCTTACTCACGTCGGGAGAGCTGAATCTGGCTTTTTCCGTGTCCAGAATAAATGTCCGGTCGTGGACCATAGCCTGCACGAGGGCGTAACGGGAATTGTTGTTTGAAGACTCGAACGGACTGCCGGGAGACATATCCTGTGTGGTCAAATCAGGCCAGCCGCGCAGGCTGCCGGCTAATAACAATCCGATAACAATTGCACACTGTGTTGATAAAATCAGGTTTTTTTTATTCATATGGATAAATAATACTCAGCCATTTTTTCGGCCGTAGCGGACCAGGATTCGTTGCGACCCACGAGCCTGTTGCGCCGGCGCATAGCGGAAATTTCGCGAGAACGAGAGTGTGAAAGTACGTAATTTATTTTATCCGCCAGAGCTGAATAATCGTATTGGGGCAGGCAATAACCGTTTATACCGTCTTTTATCAGGTAAGGAAGGGCGTATACGCCGGAGACAATACAAACCAAGCCCTGACTCAGACCCTCATGGACAACATTGCAGTAGCTCTCCCAAAGGGCCATATGGACCATCAGCGAAGCGTGTTTTATCAGATAGTATTTATCCACACCGCGGACAACACCGGCAAATATCAGCCGGTCTGAGACACCTAGTTTCAAGGCCAGGTTTTTTAATAAACTGAGGTATTTGCCGCTGCCTTCCACCTGACCGACAATGATGAATTTGTACTCCCTGGGAATAAACGGGAGAGCACGAATTACCGTCTCGTAGTTTTTGATAGGATAGATGCGGCCGATTTGAATAAGATATTTACCCCAGCGTGAGACGCGCGACCTGATGTCCCTGCCTGCCAGACGGTTCACATCCAGATAAGCCTCGTTTTCCAGACCATTGCTTATCGTCACTACCTTTTTGGGGGATATTCCCCAGTCTATCAAAACACCCCTTTCCCAGTCGGATACCGCCCGCACCCCGTCCACCACAATATTGATCAAAAATACACCCGGCAGGCGGTGATACAGGTACTTGATCGCGGCTTTGTGCATAGGGAACATTTTCCAAAGCGGATTGAAACCGCCATGCGGTGTAACCAGCAATCGGTAATTTTTTCGACCGGAGATTTTTCGCAGAAGCGAATAAGCAAGAATCTGAAAATGGGGAAAAATATCGAAATTATGGAGACAGACAAAATCAGTCTGATCCCAATCCAAAACCGGCCGGAAACCAAATTTCCCCAGCCGATATCTTTTTATTTTGAGGCCACGCAACATCTCCTGATCCGGCAATACATTTTTCTGCCGGTAAATATCTTTTGAAGTATGTATAGTTATATCCCAACCCCGAGAGGCCAGAATGGAATAGGTCTCCAGGATATTTGTCTCGATACCTGCAGCTACAGGGTAAAAATACCGGGTAATTACATGCAGCCGTTTGTCAGACATGCCCGGCTCCTTTTAGCACACCCGACATCTGATTTATTAAGTCCTGAAAATTTTTCCGGCCGGAAGCAACATTAAAAAGCCCGCGCATGATAAGAGACGAAACCCAGATCAAACGGACAGGTAAAAAGGCCGAATAATAGACGTTAAACTGAGTAGAAGTGAGAGGAGTGAAAATACGCTTGTATGCGGATTGGCCGCGGGAGAAATTGAAGACGGCGACCCCTTCTTTTTGCAGACTTTCCAAAAGTAAAAATGCAGTTATTTTACCCGGCTGAAGCCAGCGGTATTTTGCCAGATAGGAAGTGTGGTAAGAAATGAATTCCCTATTGGCCAGCAAGCCCATTCCGTAACAGATTGGGACACCCTGAAATGAAAGCAGACCTACCCTAAGCATATCGGGACAGTGGGAAAATATATTTGTAAACAAGAGGTGTTCACGGGTGCGGTGGAGAGTACCTCTGCCATGGCGTTTTTTCCAACTACCAATGTCTACAGTAAAAAGCAGGGGGAGAGCTTCGACGGCCTGCCGGTTTTTGAGTAATGAAAAAGTAATTTCCGAAGAATGCTTTTTGAGTTTATTTTGCCAGCGGATTAAATCCGTGCGGGCCATGTAGCGCAAGGGATCCCCCTCAAGCGGCAGGTAGGGGTTGACTGAGGATGCACCCAACAATGATTCAGGGAAAGACTTTTTTACCAGAACGGCCGTACCTGTGTCTATTTCCGCCAGAAATAAATTTCGGCGGAATAAATATTTGATAACGAAAGACGCCAGGCCCCGAGAGGCGCTCGAAAAGAGGAAACTATCCCTGTCCGCGTATTTTCCGCCGGGAGTAGACAATACCGGAATCCCGAATTTTCGGGACCGGACCAGAGGTGCTACCGCCGACAGTGTACCTGCCAGATAGAAGGCGTAAATTTCCGGTTTTTCGGAAGGAAAAGTTGCCAGACACACCCGGAACCATGCAGGAGAGTTGAAGGCATGAGATAAACGGGAGGATTCCCATACATGTTGCCACTCCCTTGCAAACCGCCGGTTTAAAGACGTAAATATTTTTACGCTATAACCGTTCATATCATCCTTTCCAGCAATTGACGGAGCTTAACCACTGAAGGTGAAAAAGCCGCCTGGAACAACCAACCCCGATGGGTAGAGTCCACTCCTATGCGCGGCAGATCCCACGGGTCCATGCCAGGGACGATATACCCGGCTTTGACAGTAAAGGCATATTTATATCCAGAACGGCGGACATAATCCAAAACCCCGGGACCGCGGCGGCCTTTGGGGTAGGCAAACGCGACCAGCCTGACAGCCAATGATTTTTCCAAGGTTTTTTTAGATCCTGACGTTTCTTCAATTAATTGAACCGGTGTTAGCCTATTGAAATCCGCGTGAGTAGCTCCATGGCTGCCGATAACCCAACCGGATTTGACCAGATATTTTAACTGTCCAACCGAAAGCAGCGGCAATGAGTTTTCCAACTGCCGCCGGTCTGCTTTTCCGGCTTGGGAAAGGACAAAAGAGACCGGTCTGACACCGCGGTTGTCCAGGAAGTTTTTTTCGGACAGGATATCGCGGTAGCCGTCGTCAAACGTCAGCAAGAACGCAGGCCCCGAAATATTAATTTTACCGGAAAGATGGTTTGCCAAATCCGTAAAGTCGATTATACGGAAATTTTTTAACAGATATCCAACCTGGCGCCTGAACTCCCCCGGTAAACTGCTGAATCTCCAATCCGCACCGATACTGTGATAACACAGCACTACTACTCCCGGACGGCGCCCCAGCAGTAAATCAAAACCGTAAAGAATACAAAATAGTATATTTCTCAGAAAGAGCCAAATTTTCATAAGTGTACTTTTTTGGAACTAACTGCCATAGACCAGAGATTTGCATCAGCGGTGGCGGAATTAACCGGCCGGGAAAAACGGCGGATAATTACCAGGCCGGGATACAACAAAGCCTGAAAAGGGAATCGCAATATCCCGACCAGACCCCCAAGGAAGAAAAATAAAAACAATTCCGGCGTAATACCCGTGTGCGCACGGATAAAACCGCCGGGGAAGTATTTTTCCATTACAGTAAAAGTGTTTAAATACCGGTGGCCCTGATAGAAATAATTTATCAGGTTTGAGGGCAGGCGGAAATACACCCGGGTGCGCGGGGTGTGCAGATATTTCAGCTCTTTAAACCGGCAATACAGATAAGAATACATGTCTTCCCCCACACTGACCGGCAGGCGGAAGCTGCGATAAAATTTCCGGGAAAAAGCTCTGGCCGGTCCGTAACAGGTATATACATTCTGGCCTGCGCGGTAGCGGCTGAAAACCCAATGCTTATACCAGTGACCAAACCAGAGTATTTTTTCGAGCGTTCCTTTTGCCGGCACAGGCAAAGCAGGACAAGATACAAGATCATGCCCGGAGGCAACGACCTGAGCCAGATTTTCAATAAATCGAGCGTCGGTAATCCGGATATCAGCATTAAGTATGATGAGAACGGGTGTATCCGCAGTGCGGAAAATATAGTTTAGTCCGGCCGCGATACCACCGCGGCGGGAGCCGACCCGGACCCGGACTTTACCCCGATAAGACTGGGCAGCGATCCGGGCGGTATCATCGGTACAACCGTCCGCGTATACAATAATTTGCTTTAAACTGAATGCCGACATTTTCTGCCTATGCAGATCTGATAAGAGAAGGCCGATATTTGCGGCTTCGTTGTGGGCCGGAATACCTATGGTTACCTGTTGGTCAGACATGGGTGTTTTTGGTAGAAGATAATGGCGTCCAAACAGAATCGGGAAGGGGAAAATATTTTTTGGCAAACCGAGAAATAAAGTGAAACAGGACTGCAGCCGGAAGGAGTACAGGGTTATCCCAAAGCATATGTACTATACCGGAAATCTTCGCTTTGAGGGGTACAACCCTGTATGGATTTATCCATGGTCCGAAATGTTCGGAAATGCGGCCGGAAGTGTTTTGCCACCGAGCCGTCTGGGCTAAGAAATCCATTAAACCGGAGGGGAGGCGGTAATAAACTACCGCCTCAGGTACAAAACGCAGATTAAACCCATGTTTTTTGATAGTGAAATAGACATACGCGTCATTGGCGATCACCCGGGGAGGAATATGCAGACTACGACACATTTCCCCCCGTAAGGCAAAGGCGCAGCCATGCAAATTATGTACGCTGTCACCGCCGTTTATATTTTTTCGGGTGTGGAACCAAAGGCGGATTTTTGCTGCGGCCAGCAGTTCAACCGGAGTAGACGGAGAATACGGTGTGTCACCTCCTGAAACCGCCCCTACCCGAAGATTGCGGAAAGGAGCGACCATCTGAGATAAGACACGTTTATGACCCAGAATAGTATCCGCATCAAATGTAACAAAAATGTCCGATTTACAGGCGGAAAACATTTGGTTTAGCCTGCCGATCTGGCCTAATCTGCGGCCGTCATTTATTACCTTTAATCCGGGTATGTGTTTTTTATAAGCTGCGGCAACAGCCGACGTCCGGTCCGTGCATCCATCACAGGCAATCACAACCTTTTCCAGCAGGAAAGAGGATATATCCTGCGATATCAGTGAATCCAAAAACACGGGGAGTGAATTTTCCTCATTGTGGGCGGGGATGCCGATGGTGACTGACGGGTGATAAAGGGACATATATATATCTTAAATCAGGATTAATTCCTGGCGAGTGCGGGACTGACGACTGTTCCGGGGGATTTAAGGGTGCCTTCGAGGCTGCTGTAAATAGTATTCAGAAACTTCAGGGATAATTCATCCCATTCAAAACCGGAAGCCCAGGAAAGAGCCTGGCTGCTTATCCGCTCCAGCAGAATGCCGTCTGTTATTAATGTCTCCATGGCGGCGAACAGGGATGAAACGTCCCGGGGCGGGACTAAAAGCCCGGTCCTTCCAGGAACGACAGAGTCGCGCAAACCTTTGACATCCGAGGCTATTACCGGGGTACCGCAGGCATTGGCTTCCACGACGGTAATCCCCCAGCCTTCCATTGATGAGGGCTGGACCATGGCCCAACTTTGAGATAGCAGTCCAATTTTTTGTTCGTCAGTTACTTTATAGGCAAATTCCACAACTGATTCGAGACGGAGGTGGCGCACCAGCTTTTTGAGGTAGGGCAGGCTTTCTCCCCAGCCGGCGATTACCAGGCGGGCCTCGGGGTATATTGCATACAATCGGGCAAAGGCCTCGACGGCAATATGGACATTTTTATACGGACGGATCCGGCCCAGGTAAATAAATGACGGGTATGGGGTTTTGGGCCGGGAAGGGCTTATTTTTTTCAGATCCACGCCGGGGTGGATAATATTTACCGGTCTTGTGGGACGAATCAAATCGACGATATCACGGCGTGAAGATTCCGATACAGTTACAATGGGTAAACGGCGGTAAAGATACGGCATAAGGCGGGATTCCAAAAACCACCCAATCCGGGATAAAAAGGGCGGGGCATAGTGAGCAAAATAATCGCGGTGGATATGATGAATAAGCAGTATTTTAGGGATGCCGGCAAACAGGGGCGTGAAGAACGGAATTCCGTTTTCACTATCGATCAATAAATCGAACTTGCCCCGGAGGTGAAGTAAGTAATACACTACCGCCCAGGGATATACCGTAAAAAACCCACCCCGGCGGATAATTTCCACTCCGTCGATTTTTTCATTCGGCAGAGACTGTCTGTCGCTTGAGCAAAACAAGGTTACGTGGTGTCCCTGTGCCACCCACCGTCTGGCCAATTCATGCACATAAACTTCCGCTCCACCTGCCCAGACGTGCCGGATATCACGCCAATTGAAAATAAGGATCCGCAATTTGGCTGGCGAATCTGCGGCCGGTGCTGGAATGCTGCCAAAAATTGCCTTCATGTTAAAAATGTTTCTTACAAACGAGCCTAAATATTCCGCGTACAAGTGGGCCAAGACCACTGTCCCCAGATAGAGTCCAGAGACGGTAAGGATTACAGAAGTGATAGCCGCGATATTGCTGTGGTGCATATATATTCCGCCTATCTGCATTCCCACGAATATCAAGGAAAGGGCCGAATATGAGTATTGTTTTTTGATCTGATGGTAGGTGATAAAACTTCCGGCTATTGTAAAAGCGGCCATGCTTAACGTGTACAAGGTGAGGTAAGGGAGCAAAACCACGGTTCTATCTTTACCCAAAATCAGGGGTACCGTCAGACCGCCGAATAACCCAAGTACCAACCAGCCGGCAAGGGCGGAGAAAACCGTAGCCGAAAGCAAAAGATAAAACTTGGTACGGGAATTTCCTCCCGCACCTTCACTGCGACTGACGACGGGGGTAATAAACTGGGTAAAAAGACTGCCACCGAAAAAGATCATTTTCCCGACAAGGGAGAGCAGGGCATAAATCCCGGCGTCTGACGGACTCAGGAAATGCTTGGCTAAAACTATATCTACACTCAAAAAAGCGACGGAGGAAACGGCAGTAATCAGAGAAGCTGTGAAAAAGCGCCGGGGAAAACGCCGGGACGGGACCGTCGGGGCGTTTGCAAAATTGTTTTTGATTTTAACAGCTGCCCGCCATCCCACAAATACCGAGATAAGTGAAGACGCCGGAAAAGCTGCGTAGACATAGGCAGTCAATCCCACATTAACAAGACCGATGGTGATGATAAATTTCAATAGAGTTTCAAAGACAGTCAGCAAGGCCAAAAGAAGAAACCTGTGGCTGCCGGAAATGAATCCGCTGTCTACTGCGGTCAGCGCCCCGATTCCCCAGACCGGAGCAAATAAAATAAACGGGAGAATGTCCGAGGTGCGGAAAAACCCGGTCATAACAGGAATCCCAAGAATCCAGACTACCGTGAATAACAGGGCGAAAATGAAAGACCGAAGGCGGATAGTGGACCAAAATACCCCGGCAGAAGTGCGGTATCTGCCTAAAATATAAGCACTGCGGTAGGAAACGGTTTTGGCCAATGCCCCCAGTGGAATCTGGGAAAAATTAACGATCGCCATGATCAGACCAATAGTCCCGAACTCTTCCAGGGATGCACTTCTGCCCAAATATATCTGGTAAAAGAAATTGAGAATGCTGGTACCCAGATTGGCAGATACCAGAGCAGCACCAGAAATGATGTTTGAAAAAGACAGATTCCAGGCTATCCGCGGACGCGGCATTGGGAAGGGTTTTACCGGTAAGGCGGCCGACAGGTGGAAACCGTGAGGGGTTTTTTCCCAATAATGAGGCCGGAATATCAACTGCCAGGCGGCTTTGAACGCGGCAACACTCACCAGCAGCCAGTAAACAGGAATCAGGAAAACGTATTTAATCAAGTTCCACTGACCGCGCTTGGCTACCCCGATCATGTAATAGTAGACGTATAGAAAATTACCGGTGACGGCAGAAAATACCGCTATATAGAAAAAAATCCCCGGGTAAAGCGATTCCACTACAGGGCCGATAGCCGCCCTGAAGGCAAAATATGAGATGGTCAGCGCCCAAAGAAAGGGATTAATAAGCATGAAGGCAATCTTTCCCCCTACCACCAGCTGGAAAATAAAAGCATGAACCCCCGACTTGCGGATAAAACTCAATGGATGCCGGTTGTGGACCAAATAGGTCTGGATGTATCCTTTGATCCAGCGGGAGCGCTGGCGCAGCCAGTTGCCCAGCCGGCTGTTTGCCTCTTCATAGGTGGAAGAGTCGATGATGGCCGTGCGGTAGCCGGCTTTGAAAAGACGGCTGCCCAGATCGCAGTCTTCGGTGACATTGAAAGCATCCCAGCCGTGAAGCTGCCTTAATACCGACGTGTGGAAATGGTTTGATGTACCGCCAAGGGGAATGGCGGTTTCGATGGACTGCAAACCAGGCAGGATGACATCAAACCAAAGCGAGTATTCGGCAGTAAACAGGCGCGTGAGAAGATTATGTTCCGGGTTGTAATAATTCAGCTTGGCCTGCAGACAAATTACATCCGGCCCGGTTTCCAAAAACGCCAGGTAAGCTTTTTTGAGCTGGTCGCTGTCCGGCTTGTCTTCCGCATCGTAAATAACTAAATATTCGCCCTTGGCCAGCGCCAGCCCGTAATTGCAGGCCTTGGGCTTGGTCTTGGGAAACGAATGGGGAACGATTATCGTCCGGACATAGGAGGGGGGTTGAAGTTTTTTAGCAGCTTCGATAGTCTCGGTATCGTCCTCCTCCAACAAAAGTAGTACGTCCAATTTGGACTTGGGCCAATCCAGCCCGGCGATACCTTCCAGAAACTGCCCCAAAATGCGTGATTCCCGGTACAGCGGACACAAAATTGTGTATACCGGCAATCCGGTATTATCCAGACCCCGGAGACGACCGGGATCGAAAGAATATTCGGGGGGAGACTGCAGGCTTTTGGAAACAAGAAACAGGTTGAACAAGACGTCTGCAAAATAGACTAGGCTCAAGATGCTGATAAAAACGATAGAGGTATTTAATGGTGAGTAATACAGGCTCACGGCCAGCAGTAAGAGAAGCGCAGCGATCGCAGCTTTCTGCCAGGGATAAAAGGTGACCAGGGCGCTGTGAATCAGTGGAAGTCGGGAGTGGGTAATAAAACGACGGCCGCGCACCGCTACACCCGCACCAAGGGAAGAACGGGAACCGGTAGGGGACAGGTGCAAAATTCGGGAAGCGGTTAGATGGGTGGCTACTGCCCGGTACAATATCTGGGCGGCGGCTGAACAGACAGAGACGTGAGACTTGCCATTAGTGCGGGGGGCAAAGTCAATTTCCACCGTTTTGACGGAATACCCCAACTGCCGGGCTGTAAACAGCAGGGGCATATCCAAAGTCCACTCATCCACCCTTGAGGCATCCAAATGGGTAATGATTTCACGGCGGAACAGCTTCAAACCGGACTGAACGTCAAAATCCATACCCAGAAGCAGTCTGCCGAGAAGAAACCTGTTGGTGCGGGATATGAACCAGCGAAGCCTTGAGGCCTTATAACGGCGGCGGTTAGCCACAACAATTCCGGCATCGGGAGCGAGCTTGAGCATCTGTGGGATAGCCTCCGGCGGGTATTGTAAATCGGCATCTATCATGGCCACGTACTTTGCTTTGGAGAGTGCCGCAGCCTCAAGAATGGAATATGCTTTTCCTATTTTTCCCTGTTTCTGCCGCACGGTCATGGGGAAGCGGCGGGCAAGTTTGCGCAGGGTATCCAGGGAGTTGTCCGTGGAACGGTCGTCTATACAGATCAAGCGGTATTTTACCTTCGCTTTTTTTAGTGTCCTATCCAGCCTTCTGATCAGTTCGGGCAGGTTTTGCGATTCATTTCTTACAGGGATAAGGATATCCAATAGTTTCATAATTTAAAGCACAACAAAAAACAGGCAGGGGGATAATTCAGGGAGTTAATTGTCCGGGCCGGATACTGTGGGTTTTTCGGTTATTTTCCGAATCTTGATATTATACTATCCGAGCAGGTTTTTGAACAGAGGGAATTTTACTTTCCTGAAACCAAAGATCCAGGCCGAAACACCGGCCCCGAAAGTATCTATCAATATATCCCGGACATGCGGTCCGCGGCCGGGTATAAAACTTTGATGCCATTCGTCTGAGACGGCGTACAACATACAGACAAAAAGGGTCAGAAAAAAAGTCCGTGAGGGCGACAAACCGGAGGTAAGACGAATTGCCCGGTAAACCAGCAGGGCGAGTATCAGATATTCGATAAAATGAGCCGATTTTTTAATGAAAAAATCCTGCCAGTCAATTGTCGAGGCCGTCACCGCCGGCCGGGAAGAAAAGAGGAAAATGACACCCGCCCAGGCTAGGGCGGGAAGCCAGATGAAAAGATTGTTTTTTATAGACATGACAGATATCCAGTATACAACCGGCTTTAACCCATTTGGTCCGGTGAAGAACGGCGAAGCGCCCAATACCCGGCCAGGGACAGGGTTATCGTCCCGGTACTGATCAGGCCCAAGGCCAGCCAGGGAGGAGAAGATGCAACTTCTGGGTAAATTACCTCTTGTGAATTTGTGAGTTTGGAAGGATCGACATCACCTTCGAATTCTTCTGCTCCGGTAGTGGTCAGGCCCAGTATATCCTGCGCAGCAATATCGTCTGCCGGGGAGGATGCACCTGTCCGGGGAGTAACACGGGATATGGGTGAGTTATTGGCCGCAAGCCTTGGGGTGGGTGTGCGGGAGGGGGTTTTGGCAGGGGTCTTGGTAGGCGTGGATGACGGTCCCGCAGGAGCGTGAGTGGGAGAGGGGGTAGGAGTGCGGGTGGCCGTGGGACCAGGAGTGTCTGTGGGACCGGGGGT
>LCNU01000010.1:0-24266 GCA_001001375.1 Candidatus Amesbacteria bacterium GW2011_GWC1_47_15
CTTAAACGTAAGTTTAAATTTCCCTTTGCCGATGAATATCGGGGTGAGATCATAAAGCTAGCCCCGAATTATAGCTGGTTCAGAGTTAAAGGGGGAAAATCAGATGAAGAATTTGTTTTGAAAATACCCGGCAGACATAATATCGCCAACGCCCTGGGAGTTTGGGCTGGTGCTGCAGAATTAGGAATTAAAGCCGACAGTGTCAGAGAGACCTTTAAAAGATTTTCGGGAGTAGAACGACGATTCAGTTTAACTGGCGAAGAAAAAGGGATAAAGGTTTTTGACGATTACGCTGTTCACCCAACTGCGGTCGGAGCGACCATGCAAGCAGCTAAACAGGCATACCCCAAGCGAAATATTTGGGTGGTATTTGAGCCGCACCAATTTTCCCGTTTAGAAATATTTATGAATGGCTTTGCCTCGGCATTAAAACCGGTCTATAAAGTTATCGTAACCAAACCCTATGCTGGGAGAGAAAAAGATCAAGGTAAGGTTAAACCGGAAGATTTAGTTAAAAAAATCGGCAAGAAAGCAAAATATATATCAGAATTCCAGGAAGTTGCTAATGATATTGCCTCAAAATGTAAAAAGGGAGAGATAATAATTGTTTCAGGAGCAGGAAAATCATATGAATTGTCTCAGTTAATTCTTAATCAAATCAGATCTAAAAAATAGGATCTAACTTAGTCCCGACTCCACGACACGTCTAAATTTTTGTGCGGTACCCTATTTAACTAACATCTCAAGCATTGTCACTCCCCGGCACCCTATGGCACAAAGTCCCTTCTTTTAAATAATACGGTCCCCTCGCTGTTGACCACTATCTCATACCTGTCATCTTCGATTAGTCTCTTCGCATTTTTTTGGAGAGTTTCCTGCTCGCTCATAATTTGCGGTAGATCCAGATTTATTATTGCGTAATCCGCCGTTTCATTTTCGCTGATGGCATCAGACGTTTTCCAGTAAGGTTTACTTATATGCGGGCGGATATAATACTGTGCAGACACCGAAGCCTGGGCGGGGATAGAACTGATGGTTTTATTCAGTATGTGCAGCTGCAGTTCGTTCAAGCCCCCTTCTCTGCCAAAAAGCAGCGGGGACAAAGCGTGATAGCCATATAGTATATTGGCCGATACGGCAGCATAGATAATTACCAGTCCGAAAAACAACCGCTGCTCTTTCTTTAATACTGCAGTCAAAGATTCCATAACCGATACCAAAATCACCGCAGTTATAGCAGAACTGTAATGAAATCCGTTTTTTGCGGCAATATCACTGCTTAATAATTTTTCCAAAAGTGACGGTATGGCCACTATAAGTGAAGGAGGATAAAGGAAGGATAAAAATGCAAAACTTCCGAAACTATGGACAATTGTATCCAGTTTGTATTTGGGAGAAGTCAGAGTGCTAAAAAATTCCAAAGGATGAAGTACGGCAAAGCGGATCAGTCCGGCAATCCCGTTCCCGCCGGGATATTGTCCCCAATAACCGAAACCCGCGTCCTGGTTAAAAAACGGAAAAATAATTTTAAAACACAAGACATACCACAAAATTCCCGCAATAATTGTTCCGGCTGCATACCTGTAATTCTTCTTAAACAACAGATACAAACCCCAAAATATTACTATCAAACTGACCTCTTCTTTGACGGCCAAAGACAGCAATAGAAATAAAAAATATTTTTTGATTTTCCCGGAAGTATAAAAATAATAAGTCCAGAAAAATAGCGGCGGCAAAAACATAATTTCATGAAAGCCGTAAGCATAGCCAAACTGCAGTCCGCCGAAAGCCAGGTAAGAAAATGCCAGCGCCGAGCCCAGCCATTGGGATTTAAGTCTATATACCGCAGTCAGATAAAGCGGGATTGCCCCGCTCACCACTGCGGCAGCCTGCAGCAGCATCAGCATACCGCCTGTAGAGGAAAGCCGGTAAAATGGTGCCAGTAAAAATAAAAACGGCGAAAAATGCTGGGACCACTCGTAAACGGGTATCTGTAAATGGGCCAGTTTCCACATTTCCGTTTTAAAAAACATCACATCAATCGCTTCTGACCGGAAGGAGGCATACCTGGCCAGAGTGTTCAAGACCAGAAAAACACCGTAAAAGACTATCAGAAGTTTCAGCATACCCAAAAGGTAAAATTTTAAATTCGGGCTCAAGTGTCCTTTGTCCAGCCATGATCTGTTAACAATTGTTGAAAAAAGTAAAGCCGAGACAATAAATAGTAAGTAAAACAATTCCGCATGATTATTCACAGCATATTTAACTGCATTGCTTCCGGAATAAAATGCGCTATAGTACAATACTGCAGGTAATATTAAAAATGCGATCAGCCAAAAACCGGCGGTCAGGATTTGCTGTTTCATACCCAAACTTTATCTAGATTATTGCACACTCAGGGGTATTCAGCGACCATCCCCGCTAGTTTCTCTTGTAGATCATCCACTTCCCTTGATACGTTGTCCTCCAAGGCCGGTAGCGGGTTGAAATAAATTCCGAAAGTGCCGTTAAAGTTTTTGTTTGGGCAGGTGTGGGCCGGATGTCGGCAATCCAGCGGGACATTTCCTCCTGGTTCAATGGCGGCAGCGCCCAGGTGCTGTTCATAAGTGAATCGTTAGTGCTTTTTGCGGCGTCTACGATCAGTTCAGGCGGATTCATAATCAGCTCATCCAAAAATTCCCCCAGCCTTCTGCTGTCAGTATCATAACCGGGATACAATAGGCGGAATTGGTAATAGTACTTATTCTTTGATTGCCGCCCGGACAGGACAGGCAGGGCCGGCTCACTGCCCCAGATCAGGATATTGTCGTTTTGTTCAGATCCTTGCGCTATCGCTTCCAGGGTATCGGAATGCTCGTCAAAATTATTGTAGTTAAATCCTCGAAATTGCAGCCTTTTATCAAACGGCCTCAATGTATAGGCATTTTTTATAAGACCTGCGGCTTCGTTTTTATAACCGGTAAAAATGATCAGAAACATCAACAAATATGCAGCGTATTTAAATTTTATTTGGTAAAAAGTGTACGAAACCAAAAGCAGCAGGGGGATGATCCAAATCAAATAATAATGCAGATATTCCCGGCCTGAAAATACAGAGGCAGCAATTTCCAATGGCAGCCAGATCAGTGCTAGTTGAATTATATCGGGAATTATTAGGGTTTTTCGTTTGACCAGAACCATCATAAGGCCCGGTATAGTGGCAATCAGTACAGGTGCCAGAAGCCTGGATCCCAGGGTCAATACGGAAAATCTTTGTGCCCCGGTTGCCTCGGAATAAAGCATATTAAAAACAATTACCTGGTCCGCCATTTGCCCCAATGCTGCATTAATCCCGAAATAGACCAGAAATAAAAGTGGTATGGTCATAAAACCGGCCGATAACTTCATCGCTTCCTTGGCCTCACCTTTGATAAATAAATAAATCATTATGGCCGGGAATATAGCTGCCATGTTTGGCTTAAGTAAAAACAGGCAGCCGCTGACAACTCCCAAAGCATAATTTCGGCGTTTTGCACCGAAAAGCAGTACGGCTAAAGCCTGAAAAAATAATCCGTATTCCTCCACCCGGTTGCCCCCGTCGAGTAATTTGCTGATGGCAATGGCGCAGATTGTTATAGAGGCAAACGCGGCAGTTTTATTAAATTTCCTGTTGATGACGTAAAACATTATCAAAAATGTACCAAAAAGCGATATCCATTCCGTACCCCATATACTCCACAAATTCCTGCTGTTTACGGCCAATGCCGCGGCATCAATATAATATATCAAAGGCGCTTTGTGGTCCCAGAAATCCCTGTAGGGTAGTCTTCCCAATAGCACTTCCCTGCCGCCGTAAAGCACTCCTCCGGAATCCCGGTAGGGGATTTTGAAATTTATCCCCTTCAGGAGTACCAATGTAGCTATAAAAACGAGGAAGGCCCCCGCCATTATTTTGTTCATACCCTGCTTCAATTAAAGCATGAGGGGTTAAACTTGACGATCGTTATTAGTGATGATATTTTATACATCAAAGATTCTGGTCATTTTAGCAAAAATCAGCCCGTCCTAATTTGCGGCGATCGGTAAAGCGAAAGCATGGGAAGACGCGAACACCAATCAGTTCGGTCCTCCCGGCGGACCATCGTCAGCCCGGGTATCCTGATTATCTCCCTGAAACTGAGTTCAACCGTCCGTCATTGACGGTAGTGTTTCGTTTGTATTACTCTGGACACAGTGCAAGATTTTTTGAAACCGGAAAGGAGGTGAATTATGGCTAAAAAACAAACAGGCCTCTCGACCAACAACCTCCTTTGGCTGATTTTGGCGATGGCCGCCGGTACTTTTCTTCTGGTAGTTATGAATTACCTGAACACAAACGGAGGCAGAGTCAGCTTCCGGGTATCGGCTGCCACCGGTAATGGCGCCCCGAACGGTCCTCATTACAACCTGAACATCCATGGTGTACCCAAAGGCAAGACTGCCCCCATGACGGGGACAGATACGCACAACATTTTCGTGCCCGAAGTGGGCAAGTGCAAGATCAACCTGTCACCCGGAGAATTTTCCGTGCTCGACGGTAATTGTACGGATGGTCCGGCCGCATTCCAACTGCCCGCTCCCGATCCGACAAATAGCGGAGTTACTTCCTATTCCGTCTGGGCCAGGGCTTTGGGTAAGCCGGGCGGCAAGGCAAATGCCTCCACCTGTGCTGACCAGGTAACTGTGGAACCGGAAACGGGTGTGGAAACCACCGCCACTTACTGCTCGGTCTACACATTGTCTCTGGAGCGCACCAAAGGCAAGAGTACCTTTGGAGATGTTAGCAAATACTTGCTGTACGTCTACGCGGACCTCAATCTGGACGGAGTACTGGAAAGATATCCTCTCTTCGATCCGGCCCTGCAAGGGTATTTCTGGGATTGGAACAATCAGGGTATGAAACTCGTGCAACTGCGTTTCTATCCTATCGCTTCCGTAGTCCCGGCCCCCTGATAATTACAGCAAGTGCTCTGTAATCTGCCCCGCATCGAATGGTGCGGGGTTTGGGTTTTGTTATCTGATTTCCCCTCAAAACATCTCCCGGATCCTGGAGATCAGTTCGCGGATCATCTCCATAAATTTCACGATCGTTTCCTGGTCCGCTTTTGTCAGTTCAGCTGTAGTGGGTGGTGTAGGAGTCGGGGATGTTGTTGCCGTAGGAGAGCCGGTCGGATCCGTTCCCGAGCTTTCATTTACTTTGATTTCCCCCGGTCCGTCCAACCGGTATTCCTTTCCGTTTATTTTGACGCTCGAAGTCCCCTCCCCTGTCTGAGAAATACTGACGTTGGTATCCGTTCTTGAGGTGACTGAAGTTGATGAATTAGAAATAATCTCGGAAAATACCTTGACACTGCTGCTTTCGGCATGCACCGCTGAAGCTGAGGCCAGAAGGATTAAACTGACAAGTACGGCAGGATGTTGCATTACATTTTAATTATACTAACCCGCGCAACCTTACCTATAGTATAATGACTTTCCATGAGTACCCTCGAAGCCGCCAGCACTTTAGATCCAGCCTCATTTCACAAACTAGCCACTCAGGAGTATTCATATTATGCCTATCCCCAAGGAAGAGCTTTTATTGGTGAATTGGTAGCCAGTCAAACATCTTCACATAAAGAAGGTGGATTGTTCGGGATGAGAATAGACAGCACCGGCCAGAAACTCTTGTTGGTGGGAGAACCTCAAACCACCGACTATATACTTGAATTTATAGTGGGTACCGCCAGTCGGCTTAATGCTGATTTAATCCCGGTCATCATCTTCCCGGATAGAAGTAAAGAAGAAAACCGCGAATTGGGGTGCCGTATGAAAATGAAAGGAACCCACTTATTAGTTGTCCCGGGCGTTGAGGAGTATGCCAAAAAACCTGCTGATTTTCCTGTTGAACCCCGTTCATTATTAGCTTCCGGGGCAATTCATAGACAAAATGCACTTGCTATCAGGGAAAAAACGCAGGGAGAACTGATAAAAAACTTCGGTTCACATGATTGGCGGAATCTGCCTGCTGTGGCCTCTCTCAATCTTGATATATTCGACCCGAAATTTTTAACCGCTTTCATTTGGGCAAAACAATTCTTTGCTTACGTGGCCGTACAGGAGCCGTTAATTAAAAAAATTCAGGAGAAGTTAAATAAGATGACCAACCTGGCAACCAGAGGATCTGATGAAATAATCAGGCAAATACAGTCTATGCCTGTCGATTACGGCAGGAATACTTTCCATATCTTAAACAGCGGCCTTGATGTTTTCCGGCCTTGCTAGTAATCTGACAGGGTGACTGCCCGGACCCACGATATGTTGGCCTTCTCTTCCCTGGTCAGCGCAGCCGCTTACTTTCCTCCATCGGATATCAATTTACCCACTCTTTTTGCCGCCTTCGTCGGTTGCACCGTCGGTTCCCTTATTCCGGATATGGATCAGGGGTCAAACCGCCTGTGGGATCTCCTGCCCGGAGGGGATTTTGTAGGCAGGGTATTCCGCCGGGTTTTTTTGGGTCACCGTTCGCTTTCCCATTCACTTCTCGGATTATATATTTTTTACAGGCTGATGGACTGGTTTTTACCCCGGCTGCTTAATACCCCGTTTATAGACCCGCAGGTGTTGTTATGGTCGGTAATGATCGGTCTGGTTTCCCATGTTGCCGCGGACGGTCTGACGGAGGAGGGGATACCTTTGTTTTTTCCCTTCGGGTTCAAAGTTGGTTTCCCTCCCATCCGCCGCTGGCGCATCAAAACCGGAGGCTGGTTCGAAAATCTGGTAATTTTTCCCGGCACCCTGGCATATCTCTTTTTCTTTATCCACGGCCATCAAAATCAGCTCTTGGGCCTTCTGCGCCTCGTCACCGGTTAACTATGGGATATTTGCCAAAAAGAACTTCTCCGGTTCAATTTCGGCTCCGTTCTCAATAATACTTTTCAAAATTTCTCTATTGTTATTAATAAAATTTTTCAGGGGTTGTATAAGGTTTAAGTTAGATATTTCATCCAGAGTAAAAAATTTATATTTTTTCCCTTCATCTCCCAATTTTATTTTTTCATACTCTTCCTGATCCAAAAAGCAGATAAATCTCCACGCCTCTCTCCCGGAGTAATATTCAGAACCGATATACTTTATATTTATCGGCCGCACTCCGAATTCCTCCTTTATCTCTCTTCTCGCGGTTTCTTCAAAACTTTCCCCTTCTTCACGCCCTCCTCCCGGCATATCCCACATATTGGGATAGGGTATACCCGGTTTATTATCCCTAAGATACAGAAGTATATTATTTTTATAAACAACCAAACCTTTCGCCCCGGATGTCATACAATTAAATTATCTCACAATTTAGCCGGCAGCATCCGATCCAATTTTGCCGGCCGGATAAAATTGATAGCCGGGATCGTATTCACCTGACACCTGTTGGATCATTAAATATTTGCATAAATTAAAAAGTAATCGCTATAAAAAAATTTATTGTACAGCAACGACTAAAGTAATCAATACTCAATTAATTTTGAAGTCCTATTGACTTATGTTACCGATTTGAATAACTATATATTTATGGAAGAATCCCCCAAGTCGGAAATTCTGGCACCCCCTCCTGAATTTGCCGCCCCCCAGGTCACCCCTCCCAAAGAAAGCCTCTGGAGAAAAAAACTGCACTTCTGGCAATGGTTTACCGTTTTTACCTCATTTTCTCTTTTGCTCGCTTCCTGTATTGGGTTCTGGTGGACGAATAAATTTTCCGGCAGCTTGTCCGAGCCGGGCGTGACCTTATGGCGCCCCGCCCGTGTGGAGGCCATGTTTTTGGAAGTCACCAGCCCGGCAGACGGCTTGATAACCGGCATCGGTGATCTGGTGGTATCAGGCAGGACTCTTCCGGGAGTTCCGGTTCTGTTTTTTACCGAGAATTCTGAAAATTCTGTAGACAGTGGTCCGGATGGTACTTTTTCCGCTCCCCTGCAGGTGCAGCCCGGGATGAATACCCTGACCGTCACCGCGGTAGGCGAGGACGGAACTGAAGCAACCCGGTTTTTGGATGTGGCCATGGATGACGCCGTGTTGGGGAAAAATACGGAAAAAGACAATCCTTCGGTGGACAAGAATGCTCCGCGTAAAGATAACGGCCGGGTGCTGGTGGGTGAGGTGCAGGAAGTCAAACCCGGAAAGGTCACTGTAAAAGATTCCGGGAAGAAAAACCCGGATGCCGCATCTATAGATGCCTCCACCATAATTCTGAATTCCAAAAACAAACCTCTGAAAATCACAGGAGTAAAGCTCAATGATAAGACCCTGGTACTCCTGGCAGAGAACGGGACGGCCACCGGAGCCGCCCGCAAGGCGATAAAAGTTTATGTCCGTACAGCCTCGGAATCAGCCACACTTGCCTCCAAACGCCAGGCAATCCACGGCATCGTCACGGGAATATCCGGCCCGGTGGTCACAATTGCCCACCAGATCCAGAGAGACAGGATTTATACTTTCTCTGTTTTCGATACGACTGTCATCAAAATTAAGGGCATAGAGGCCGCATCCCTGGCTCAGGTTCCGGTCGGTAGCAGGGTATCCGCGGTCATGGACCGGGACGCAGGCGGGGGATGGGTTGCCAAATGGCTGCATGTAATTCCGGGCAAGGCCACCGGTATTTTTAACCGCTTCCCCGTATCTCAGCTTGCCACAGACTCCGGTTCACCCTCCTCTACCCCCTCCGCCACCCTTACCCCCACGCTTACTCCCCCCGCTACCCCTTCCGCCACACTCACTCCAACCTCTACTCTCACCCCCACTCCGGCAATTTAGACTCGCTGCATAAACGGTGATAAAATCCTGCTATGCCGTACGAAGTATACGTGACCCATACTTGCCGGTGTCTGCGAAGAGCTCCGGGAGGGATCAGATACAATGAATTGGTAGCTGAACTTAAAATGGGGAAAAAGGTTTGCCCGATAGCTGGTATAACATACACGATGGTAGTTGATCATCCGGCTGGCAACATAGCCGGCAGGCAGGCAGTCAAAAAGTTCCCCGATAAATGCCCCTTGTGCAATTTGGAACCCATCTGGTCAGATTTTAACGTCCGGTAAACAAAAGTACTCTTATACCTTCGATGTACAGAATTTGCATCTGCCGGCCTTAACCGGTATCTGGCTCAGACATTCCGGACAGGTTCTTTCCGTCGGATCGACTCTTTCCCCCTTTTTCACTTTGGACATGATTTTGTTCATCGGCATGACCACGAAAAAGTAAATGACGGACGCTACGATCAGGAAGGAAATCAGCGCGTTCAGGAAATCGCCTATCATAAATTTACTTTCGTTGATGCTGAAATAAATCCCCGAAAAGTCAGGCTGGCCGCCGAAAGCACCTATCAGCGGTGTGATCATGCCTTTGACCATGGTGTTGACGACATTTCCGAAAGCGCCCCCTAGTACCACCGCCACTGCCAGGTCCACTACGTTTCCTCTTAAAACGAAATCCCTGAATCCTTTCAGCATACCCTTCACACCCGAGATTGTATCAGCAATTGTTTAACCTGTAAATTTGGCCAGCGGTTTTATTTTGTGCAGTGCGAAAGCGGTGAAGTAGGAAAATCCTGCCGTCAGCGCAAAAAACCCAAAATTGGGCATATATCTAAAGATTAAATCTCCTGCCCCGCTCCAGACTGTTTCCAATACGGCTACGTGGATAAAAAAGACCAGAAAAGACAGACCGGACATGGTTTTTATCAGGGAGGCAAATATCTGGTGCTTTTGGAAAAAATAATACATCAGCCAGGCGGCTATTATGGAATACACCAGCACGCTCGGTCTCCAGCTGGAATAAAAGGCCAGGTAGTTTCCGCTTTGCAGGTAACGGCTTTTGCCTTCAATAAAAATGTATCCGGCCAGGAAAAGCACACATATCATCAGGATGTTTTTATTTCTGCGCACCGCTTCCTGCAGTCTGTCTTCATTACCGGCCGCGCCCATACCCAGTATAAAAACAAATATATTCAAAAGAGCTACGCCGGCCGGATAAAAAATGGGTAGCGGTTTTACGAAATAGTTGTAGTACAGCAGTCCAAACTGCGCCGCCCCCAGACCCGACAGTGTAGTGTTTTCTGTCAGTTTCTTAAAGTATTTATACAGTACCGGGAATATTAAATAACACACCAGAAGTGCCGGTAAAAAGTACAGTTGGTACGAAGCCGCGCCGGTCATCAGGGCTGTGGGAAAGCTGAAATTATGTTGTTTGTAGACGAACAGGTAATATATTGCACTCCATAGTACGTAAGGGACAAAAATCCTGTTCAGGCGTTTCTTCAGATATTCAAAATAACCGGCGGAGGGTTTGTAGCTGAGTTGAAGCACATAACCTGAGATCATAAAAAATACCGGCACGGCAAACCGGGCGGCCTGATTCAGAAACAATGTCAGCTGGTAATTCTGTACGTCAAATCGGGATGTTTCCAGTATCCTGGTGGTGGTGTGGATCATTATCACTCCCAGTATGGCCGCGATACGGATAGCATCAATTGCCCCGTTATGATTCTTTTTTGTCGCCCGCACCGCAGAATTGTACCACATCGGTCTCTTGACTTCGGGTAATATTCGGGTATATAAAGATTCGTATATGATCCAGAAACTACAGGTTCCGGTCTCGGTGGTTTCAAACTTCGATCACCGGCGCCGCACGGTCGCCCCGGTGCGGGTGGTTTTTGACGGCATTCCTTATTTTGTCAGGAGGATCGGCTTTCATCACACCTACCGCCGCGGCCGCACCCTGTTTCATGTCTTCTCCGTGGCTTCTGACACCCTCAGCTTCCGCCTTGTTTTGGATACCGATAATTTATTTTGGAGTCTGGAGGAAATATCCGATGGAGAAGCCGGCTGACCTGCCTTTCAATCCCAAAAGCCCCACCCTGATGCATCTGGATCTCAATTCCTGTTTTGCCACCATCGAACAGCAGGCCAACCCCCTGATCCGCGGCAAACCCGTGGCCGTGGCCGCTTATACTTCCCCCAACGGCTGTATTGTTGCCCCTTCTGTTGAAGCCAAACGGCTGGGGGTCAAAGTCGGCATGCGGGTCAAAGACGGCCGGATGCTTTGCCCGGATTTGGTTGTGGTATCCCCGGATCCCAATAAATACCGGGCGGTGCATTTGCAGCTGAAACAGCTTTTGGGCAGCTACACAGACAAAATTACTCCCAAGTCTATAGATGAATTTGTCCTGGATTTGGAAGGCGCGCCCGCTTTCCGCCTGGGGATGCGGGAGTTGGGCCGGGAAATAAAGCGCCGGATCAGGGAAGAGATAGGGGACTGGCTCACGGTTTCTGTCGGCATCGGGCCGAACCGTTTCCTGGCCAAGACGGCGGCGGGCCTGAAAAAGCCGGACGGGCTGGAGCAGATAGACAACACCAATTATCTGCAGGTTTATACGGGCCTGGCTCTCACGGATCTGGCGGGCATCAAATTAAACAACACAGTAAGGTTAAACAATCTGGGGATTTTTACCGTCATGGATTTTTATCTGGCGGATATTCCGGTTCTCAAAGCCGCTTTTGCTTCCGTCCTGGGTTACTATTGGTACCTGCGTTTGCATGGGTTTGAGGTGGACGACGCGGTTTTTGCGCGCAAAAGCTACGGCAATAGTTTCTCCCTACCCCGGCCTTTTTCCTCTCTGGAAGAACTCTCGCCGATCCTTCAGAAACTGGTGGAAAAAATGGGTTTCAGGATGCGCCGTGCCGGCTACCGCGCCCGGGGGGTGCATGTAGGGGTACTTTACCGGGACTGGGGCCACTGGCACCGCGGCCATGTCCAACCGGAAGTGGTATTTGACAGCCGGGACATTTACAAAGCGGCACTGCGTATCCTTTCCGGCAGTCCTTACCGCAAGCCCGTCCACACGCTGGCCGTTTCCTGTTTCGATCTGGTAGCCGGAGCCCACCTGCAGACCACCCTGTTGGATGATATTGCCAAAAAAGACAATCTGGTCCGTGTGCTGGACGCTGTCAACGAGCGCTGGGGCAACTTCGTCATTACCCCCGCTCACATGCTGGCCATCCCGGGCAGATACGTCCCGGACCGTGTGGCCTTCGGGGGGATCAAGGAACTGGAAGAAATAGTACTTGGCAGCGGATGAGATAATTGATATATATGTGCGGCAGATACGGTTTTATTCCCGGCCAGGATTTTATCACGCGGTTCGAAATCGAAAATGCCGAGTTTGAACTGCGGCCGGTCTACAACGCCGCCCCGGGTATGATTATGCCGGTCGTGACACAAAACAGTCCCAAAAAAATTGAGCATATGAAATGGGGCCTCGTGCCTTTCTGGGCCAAAGATCCTCGCATCGGCTACCGTATGATCAACGCCAGAAGCGAAGGCATAGAAACCAAGCCCTCATTCCGTGCGTCTCTGAAAAACAGGCGTTGTCTGATCCCCGCCTCCGGTTTCTTTGAATGGGCCAGGGTGGGTAAAGAAAAGACTCCGTATTATTTTCGCCTCAAATCAAGTGAAATGTTTGCTTTTGCCGGACTCTACGATATCTGGAAAGATGCCGAAAATGTGGAAATGCGGACTTACACCATCATCACCGCTGGGGCCAATGAGTTAGTGGCCAGAATTCACGACCGCATGCCGGTGATACTTTCCCCTAAAGTCGGGGATTTGTGGGCGGATAACTCAGCCTTCGATCCTTCCCGTCTTCTGCCTCTTCTGAAACCGTATCCGGAAGATGAAATGAACTCTCATCGCGTCTCGCCTCTGGTCAACGATCCTACCAATAATTCTGCAGATATCCTGGATCCGGATTGATTTTAATTATAAAAGTCTTTGGGCTTCCAGGTAATTTAATATCCCCTCCGCCAGGCCCTGCGCCGATTTTTGCGGATTTTGGACGATCGTTTTCCTGTCTGCCGCGTTTGTCAAAAATCCTGTTTCCAGTATCACGCTGGTGGTCATCGGATGGACTGCATGGTTATACCTCCAGAAAGCAAAGGCATAATACCCCCGCATATTACGGCTGATATTGGGGTCGATCTTCATGCCGGTGGCAAGCTGATACGCAGCTTCAATTTTATCCGCCAGGTCAGGGGCTTTACCTGTCCAGTCCCGCCAGGGTGAGGCTATTTTAAATCCTGATACGCTTATATCCGTACTTCCGTCCGCATGTACGGCTACAAACACATCCGCCAGGTATTCGGGAGGGACGGTTGCCGGCAGGATTTCGGTAGTCACCCCTCTTTTTTGTAGGATTTCAGATACCAGGCGGGAAATCTCCAGATTTACTTCCCATTCACTCTTGCCGCCACCCGAAGATCCGGTATTGGTCCTCAGTCTTTCCAGCTCATCAGGCGCTTCCTGCGCTTTCCAATGTCCCGCTTGCAGAGCGACCCTTGCCGGTCCGTCAGGCCGCTTCCAGTCAGACAGCCAGCTAAAAGGTTCTGCCTTCGGCACTTCTTCTTCAGCCATGCCGTATGGCGGGGCGCCGGATGTTTTTGCCAGGTCCCGCATCCAAAAGAAGGCCGCTGTAATAATCACCGCGAGTATAACCGGAAAGATTCTCATGGCAGGAAACGCCATAATAACATACCGGGGGTAGTTTACTTTGAGGAATTTTTCCGCTATATGTAGTAGCATTGTCTTTAAGTGAAAGGAGGTGAATATCCATGGAAGAAGATAACAATCAGTCTACGGCAGTAAAACAAAATCCGCTCATGATTGCTGTCGTTGCGGGCGTGTTAATTTTGGGCGGTATTGGATTTTTACTGACCCGGTCCGGCAGCGGCCGGCCTGCCTCCGAGCCTGCAGTGGAAGGGGTATCCGAAGAAGTTGCCCTCGCACAGGAGGTTAGAGATATCAGCCTGGAAGCGGGTAGTTTCTTTTTCGCCCCTTCCGAGATCAGGGTAAAAACAGGCGAAAAAATCCGCATTACCCTGACTGCCAAGGATTTGATGCACGATTTCAATATCGATGCGTTGGGGATAAAAATCCCTGTCACCAAGTCCGGGGAATCCGGCGTGGTGGAATTTACTGCCGATACACCCGGGGAGTTTGAATATTACTGTTCGGTAGGTCAGCACCGGGCAAACGGTCAGGTGGGGAAACTCATTGTAGAGTAGAAATCTCCCTTCATAAAAAAATACCCCCCTTCCCGGGGGTATTTTTAAGCGTTTTTTAGGTTTTGAAGTTTATCCTTTCGCCAGAAAGGAGGTGATACACATGAACAAAAAAATAATCCTTGTTTCCCTGGCGGTGCTTTTGGCCGGATCCGTCTACGCGTTTGCCGGTACGGTAAAAGCCGAAGATGCTGCCGGTACTTTTCCGCCGCTGATCCAAAAACTGGTGGATAAATTCAATCTGGACACTGCACAGGTCCAGGTGGTTTTGGATGAATTCCGGGGGGAAAGGCAGAAGGATTTTCAGGCCCGCCTGGAAGAACGCCTAAACGACCAGGTAGAGTCCGGTGATCTGACAGAGCCTCAAAAAAAGCTGATACTGGAAAAACACCAGCAATTACAGCAGTCCGGAGAGCACAGCCGTGAAGAAATGCAGACCTGGGCAGAAGAAAACGGTATAGACCTGAAATACCTTGGTGGGGGCCGAATGGGGGGTATGCACGGGGGTATGGGCATGGGTCCCGGGGGCTGGTAATTTTTCCCCGTCCTGCCACAAAGCTCCGGGTGCACCCGGAGCTTTGCAGTTGAGTTTTTCAGATAAAAAACGGATAATGCAATAAACTCAAATATTTGGAATATGGAAAATTGTTTAAAATTATTGTCCAGAATCTTTTATAAAAAAAGCCCTCCTTCTGAACCCGGAATAATGCGTTTGGGATTCAAGCGGGAGTTCTACACCCAAATCTCTCCAAATCAGGAGTCAACACCTATTGAAGATCTGCGCCCGCCACCCGGCCATAAAAAAGAAGAAGAGTTCAAATTTGGTTCCAGGGGGATACATCGGGATCACTGATTTTCAGAAAAAATATCGTGGTTTAAGCATGTTATCATTTTCTTATCATGGAATTTTTGCGCTGGCATTACACACTTGGCGTCCGCTGGTATCTTAAAAGGTGGGTTTTTCTTCTGGGCTGGGTAGCGCATTATTTTTCACTGACGCTTTTGATCCCCACCTTGTTTGCTCCCTGGAAGCGTCTGACGGACGATGAAAATTATGCCGGGTTCAATCCTCAGAAATATTTCCGCCGCGTTACTTTCAATCTTATTTCCCGAGGTATAGGAGCTATCGTCCGGATGACCCTTTTTATTGCTGGCACCCTGACGCTTATTCCTGCTTTTTTTGCCGGTTTTGCCGGATTGATATTCTGGCTTCTATTGCCTGCTATCGGCCTGCCTTATTATCTGTTCAGTGAAAAGTTCGGCCAGGTTTTTTACGACCATCTGGCACAACATTTAGCCTCTTCTCCCCAAACCGCACCCCGCGTTTTACTGGATACTGCGCCGGGTAAATTTCTATTGACTCACACTGGCCAGACGGCAGGTGCCCTGTTAGCCGTCTCCGATTCGGCAAAATTATCCTTGGCCGGATTTCGCCCCGTAAATTTTTCGCGGTTAATTGACCGTTTCATAGATTCCGGTGTTTGGCCGGAAGTCCGGCTGATGGAAATGGGGGTCACGTCCGAAAACCTGAAAGCCGCCTCCGCCTGGTGGGATTTACTGCATCTGCCTCCCAAAGACGAGGAAAAATTAAGTTACAGCCGCCCGGGAATCGGTCTGGAACTGCTTTTTGGGTATACTCCTCAGCTCAATCAGTATTCATCGGATTTGTCAGCCCCCAGGGAATTTTCCCATCATCTGGTCGGCCGCCAGGAAGTTGTTTCCCGCATAGAAAGGTCATTATCTGGCGGATCCAGTGTGATTCTGGTTGGTATGCCGGGCGTCGGTAAAAAGACAGTGCTTCTGGAATTTGCCAGAAGGGCTGCCGCGGGGGAACTAGGTCCCAAATTGGCTTATCAGCGTGTCCTGGAATTTGATTACAATTTCCTGCTCTCGGAGAGTATCGACTTAAATCAAAAAAAAGCTACCCTGTCCCGTTTGTTTTCAGAAAGCTCTTCTGCCGGCAATATTGTTCTGGTATTCAAAGATCTCCACCGCCTCACCAATCATGAAGTGGAAGGGGTGGACTTTACGGATCTTTTCGAAAAATACCTTGAGAAAAGGACTCTGCGGATTATAGCGATTTCCTCCCGGATTGAATATGAACGCTTTATTTCCCAAAACTCCCGCCTGCGCAAATTTTTCGAGATCGTAGAGGCCACTCCACCTACCAAAGAACAAGCGCTGGAAATCCTTTTTGACTCAGCTGCTTATTGGGAGCGGCACAAACACATGATAATCACCGTCCAGGCACTGACCGCCATTCTCGAAGGCAGCGACCGTTACATTACAGACACTCCGTTTCCCGAAAAAGCCCTGGAAATTCTGGACCAGGCTTTGGCCTACTCAGAACAGCAAAAAATTCAGGTCATCACGCCTGAAGAAGTAAATCTAGTCATCGGTGAACGGACAGGCATCCCTTTTGCCCGGCTGACGGAAAAAGAAAAAAATATTCTGAGCAATCTGGAATCGGCTATGCATGAAGGGTTGGTAGGTCAGGATGCAGCGGTTTCCTTAATTTCCAAAAGCCTTCGCGCCGCCTCGGTCAATGTTCGGGACGAATCCCGGCCTCTGGGTTCCTTTCTGTTTTTGGGTCCCACGGGTGTCGGCAAGACCCAGACAGCAAAAGTTCTGGCCCGTATATATTACGGTAGTGAAAAAGAGATTCTGCGTTTTGATATGGCCCAATATGCCGGGCAAGACGGTGTCTCCCGGTTGATCGGCTCCGCATCCCGCAACCAGCCGGGTATCCTCACCACTGCCATCAAAAACAAGCCCGCCAGCCTTCTTTTATTGGATGAAATCGAAAAAGCCCCTCCCCAAGTTTACAATTTATTTCTGACGCTTCTGGATGAAGGCTTTATAACGGACGCCCAAGGGCAAAAGATCATCTGCCGCCATTTGTTTGTTATTGCCACCTCCAATGCCGGTGCGGAATTTATCCGTCAGCAGGTCCTTTCAGGGGCGGATGGAAGCAGTCTGCAACAGCAGGTGGTGGAGCATGTCCTGCAAAACCGGATTTTCAGCCCCGAATTTCTCAATCGCTTCGACGGAGTGGTGGTCTATACGCCGCTTTCGAGGCCGGAATTGCTCCAGGTGGCCCGTTTGATGCTTACGGATTTGGTTGCCAGTCTGCAAAAGAAAAATATCCGTTTGGAGATCACCGATGAACTGGCCCAAAAAGTTTCCTCCGAAGGTTACCAGCCGGAGCTGGGTGCCCGTCCCATGCGCCGGATTGTGGATTTGACCCTTGGAGATTTGCTGGGGAGCGCGATCCTCAAAGAGGAAATAAAATCAGGAGACAAAGTGAAGATTATTCCGGGTAATGCTCCTGATACCTATTCATTACAGATTCTTAACGGCCACTAAACACTAAACATTAAACATTAGACATTAAATATTAAACAATATGTTCCAGTTACCGTCCCTTCCTTATTCATTTGATGCTCTCGAACCTTATATCGATGCCGCCACTATGGAAATCCACCACGCCAGGCATCACGGGACATACGTAAAAAATTTAAACGATTCACTTCCCGGCAAAACCGACTCGGATCTCCAAGGGATTTTAGGCAACCTGAAGGACCTGCCGGATAATGTTCGCACCAAAGTCCAAAATAACGGCGGGGGTCATGCCAACCATTCCTTTTTCTGGCCTCTTATGACGCCGGATCGGGTTTCTCCATCTGCCCGGCTTGTGGAGATTTTAAAGCGATCCGGCTTTGACGAACTGGAAGATTTTAAAAAACAGTTCACCGAAGCCGCTCTTACCCGGTTCGGCAGCGGATGGGCCTGGCTGGTGAAAGACGGAGAAAAACTGTTGGTAATAAGCACCCCGAATCAGGACTCCCCGCTGATGACCGGAAAGACACCCGTTCTGGGGCTGGACGTCTGGGAGCATGCCTATTATCTAAAATACCAAAACCGCCGCGCAGATTATATTGCCGCCTGGTGGCAGATAGTAAATTGGAAACAGGTTGAAAAAAACCTGATTCTTCTCTCTGAGTCTTAATTCCTGTTTCTTTTATATTTTACTCTCTCAAGCTTCGTCAGGTGTCTCTTTCTCATACGGAGGGTCTTGGGAGTAATTTCCAATAGTTCGTCATCCCCGATAAAATCCAGCGCCTGTTCCAGGCTCAATTTGACCGCCGGTGTCAGGGCGATTTTTATATCCCCCTGGGCGTTTTCCAGCGAATACGCCAGTGTCTTCCCGGTATCCAGCGCAATCAATACCCCGGGACGCGGATTATCCGGGACCGGGCTAATCTCTTTATATCCGGCAAAAAGGGTATGGAATACTGCGGTGCCGGCAGTCAGTGTCAAAAGCATATTCCGCACTCCGATCATGTTTCTTTGCGAAATCACGTAGGTGATCCGGGTATTGCCGGTTCCGTCGGTATACATATCCTTCATCTGTCCCTGCCGCCTCCCCATTTCGGTGGTTACCGTACCCACATACCGGTCGGGGATTTCAATAATCACTTCGTCGTAAGGTTCCTGGCCGTTTTTCATAATTACCTGCGGACGGGATACCTGCATTTCAAATCCTTCCCGTCTCATGGTTTCCAGAAGTACCGCCAGGTGCAACTCCCCCCGACCCGCGACTTCATACTCACCGCCTCCGAGGTCTGCAATTTTCATTCCCAGATTGGTTTCTTTTTCCCGGTCCAGACGCTCGGCCAGCTGACGGCTGGTTACAAATTTGCCGTCCCTGCCGGCAAAAGGCGAAGTGTTGGCGCCGATGGTGATTTTCATAGTCGGCTCTTCAATCAGAATTGCCGGTAGGGATTTCGGATTTTCCGGGTCAGTAATAGTCTGGCCGATCTCCACGTCTGCCTTTCCGGCTACAGCCGCGATATCCCCGCACATGGCCTCTTCTGTCGCTTCCCGGATTATTCCCCGGCTGACCAGAAGTTTTTCAATCGTAAAAGTACTTAAAATTTCATTTTCGGCCACCAAAGCTACCCGCTGCCCTATTTTCAAGCCGCCGCGTTTGATGCGGCCGATGGCCAGCTTGCCCAGGTGTTTGTCCCAGTCCAGAGTGGAAATCAGCATTTGCAGCGGTTTGTCAGCCTCCAGTGTAGCGTTGGGGACTTCTTTCAGGATCAATTCAAACAATGGGGTCAGGTCATCAGCCATTTGGTCAGCTTTCATACCGGCCCTGCCTTCTCTGCCTACGGCATAAATTATGGGAAAATCCAAATGACCTGAATCCGTTGCCAGTTTCAAAAACAGCTCTTCCGTATCCTGAAGCACCTCGGCCGGTCTGGCGTCTTTTTTATCTATTTTGTTTATCACCACGATTATTTTCAGGCCCAGCTGAAGTGCTTTCTGGAGTACGAATTTGGTTTGCGGCAGCGGTCCTTCAGCCGCGTCCACCACAAGTAAGGCAGCGTCCGCCATATTTAATACCCGCTCTACTTCTCCCCCGAAATCAGCGTGCCCGGGAGTATCGATAATGTTAATTTTGACGTCCTTATAGACTACCGATGTGTTTTTCGCCAGGATAGTAATCCCCTTTTCCCGTTCCAGGTCATAGCTGTCCAGGATTGTGGTTTGCTGCATTTCCGCCTGGTTATCACGGAAAGTATGGGTCTGTTTTAAGATCCCATCCACGAGCGTGGTTTTGCCGTGGTCTACGTGGGCAATGATAGCGATATTTCTGATGTCCATAATTCTGAAGGTCTGCCAAATAAAAAACGCCCCCAGCGTTGTACTCCAATTTTACCATTTTTTCTTTATAATAGGAAATTAACCATGCCCGGTACCACCCACCCCGTAGCTTTGCTTTACCGTCTTCTGGGAAGGAAAGTTTTGCGGCTGTTGCTCAAACGCAGCGGGGGAGATCTGGAAGCGGCGGAGACGGTCCTGCAGGATACTTTTATCGCTGCCTATAAATCATTTCACACTTTTCACAGCAAGAGTACATATTTTACCTGGATTTGCAGTATTGCGCTCAATAAACTGACTGATTACTATCGTCAGCAGGTCAACGAAAAGTCAAAATTTTTTGTCCCGGCCATGGAGCAGTTCAATCAGTTTCTGGACCCCCGCCTTACGCCGGAAGAAAAATTGATCACGGATGAATTTAGAGCGGAGGTCAACAATTGCCTGGATCTCCTGCCGTCCGAATACCGCCGTCTGCTTCATCTCAAATACTACCAGGAATTATCAGTTAGGGAGATTTGCCTGCGGCTTAATCTTTCCCCCCGTCAGTTGGAAGGCAGACTTTACCGTGCCCGCCGCCAGCTTGCTGCCGTCATCGCCCGCCGCTCCCCGCATTTGAAAAACAAATAACACTCAGAAGTATTAAATTAAAAAATCCTGCAGTTTTCTTACAAATGTGCATATTGCAATAGTGCAATATACAGTGATTAGAACACACCTCTCTCAGGGATTTTTCCGAAAGCGGCAGGCAACAAATAATCAACCGGACGAAAGCTGCTATTCTTTTGCCCAGCTTTACTTTTTCTGATGGTGATAAAAGTAATTAAATTAATGGATTTGTTTTTAATTTATTTGTAGACTTGGTTGCTACCGACTACAACCCATTTATGATTTTTTTCTCATTTATATTCTATTAATATAATCTTGCAATATACAATAACTACCAATCTTTTTGCTGTGGTATCCTGAAATCGTGCCCCGGATACGGTATCAGGCAATCATAATTATCGCGGTCACGGTCCTGGTTTTTTCCAATAGTCTGAGTGGCCGTTTTGTCATGGATGACACCAGTCTGGTAGTTTACAATCCCCGCGTTCGTTCCGTCTCCAATATTCCCGGGATGTTTTTAGGCAGCGCCTTTTTTGATCCGAATAAAAATGAAGACCAGGGTGGTCAGTTTTACCGTCCCCTGGTCAGTGTTGCCTATTCCCTGCTTTATGCGCTCGGCGGCTCCGGTCCCTGGATTTTTCACCTGTTTCAGATTTTTATGCACGCGGCAAATGCCGTATTGCTGCTGCTGTTACTGCGCAGGTTTTCCGGTGAAAAATTTTCCCTGATGGCCGCACTGGTCTTCGCCGTTCACCCCGTCAACCAAATAACGGTAGCCTATATATCCGCATTAAACGACGTTTTATACCAGTTTTTCGGTCTGCTGGCTCTCCTGGTTTTACCCGGCCGCTTGTTTCTGTCCGTATTGCTGTTATTTGCGTCCCTGCTGGCAAAGGAAACAGGGGTATTATTTAGTGCTGTCGCCGGTCTGTATCTTCTGTTATTTAAGCGTAAAAAACTAAGTATGTATATTTATTTTCAGATTTACGCGGCAGCTTTGTATGCGCTGTTAAGATTCGGGTTGGCCCGGGTCACCTACACCGTTATCCCCGATATCCCCATCATGAGATCGACTCTGCTGCAGAGAATACTTACCATGCCTAAAATATTTTGGTATTACATATCTGCATTTCTTTTTCCCGCCCGTCTGGTTTGCTGTCAGCAATGGGTGGTTTGGTCACCCGGTTTTCAGGATTTTTATTTACCGCTTTTATTGGACATTGTAGTTTTCGCCCTGATCATAGCCGGCGGGGTATTTATCCGCCGCAGGCAGCCGTCATATTTCCGGTCTTATTTATTTTTTACTGTCTGGTTTTGTCTGGGGTTGTTCATGCATTTGCAGATCTGGCCGCTGGACTGGACGGTACTGGATACCTGGTTTTATTTTATGTTTATCGGGATATTGGGTATGATCGGAGTTGTATTCAAAGCCGGTCCCCGGAACTTTTCCCCGCTGCTGGCTGTGCCGATACTCCTTATATTGGGGGTGCGTACCTGGATAAGAAATTCCGATTGGCGTGACGGACTGACTCTTTTCCGCCACGATCTCAAACTAGAGCAAAATGCGTATCTGGAAGGCGCCATTGCTGCAGAATATATGACTACAGGACAATACGCTGAAAGCATACCCCACTGGCGCGAGTCTCTCAGGTTGAACGGCTGGGGTATCCCGGCCTGGTACAACATGGCTTACGCCTACGAAAAACTGGGAGATTTCCCGCAGGCGGAAGCCCACTATCAGACTTATCTTGGTCTGAATGAAGCCGATTACGCTTATGAAAGCCTTTTAGCTTTGATGCTCAAAACGGATCCGACAGGCACCCGGAGTGCACAAATTGCCCGAAAGGCAGTTGACAAATTTCCCGAAGATCCGAAGTTTTGGCTGGTACTGGCCATTTCCCAATACCTGACGGGAGATTCCCGGGAGGCTTCTGCTTCAGCTGCCAAATCGTATAAAATTTCCCCCACCCGGGATGCCCTGTATGTTGCCGACAGGATCCAGAAAAACCTTCCCATTGAACTTGTGAAGTGAACTCCAAACCCGATTCATCTTTCCGTTATAATGATATCTATGGCCGTGGTTTTAGTTGGCAGTAAGGTCACTCAGGAAGATATTCAGATTGCCGGGGAGGAATACGGTGAATACATAAAAGTTGTAATTGACTTGGAGGCGGGTGATATGGCCATTGGGGGAGAGTGGGATGCGGACGCCGAAAAAGTATTAGTCGAAAAAGGTTCCAGGCAGGAGAATATTTGGGGCGGGGGTATCGATATTAAGACCAAAAATATTGAGACAATTGCTCTTATTAATTTACGGCCAAAAGTTGACAACAACAGCCAGGAAATACTGGATAATGAAAAAAGAAATAAATTTATTGAGATCGTTAAGAATAAATTCAGAATATGAATATTTCCCTTGCAAGTTTATCGACCGATCTGAGGAGAGTCTCATGCTGGATATTGGATGAGAGGTATGATCTGGTAGAAAAAATGGTGAAAAATATGAAGCTAAAATACTCCCGCTGGAAAAAGGTTGGACGTTATCCCGATATATGGGCACAAATAGATAGATTGGAAAGCAAGAGTGAAAATAAACTGAAAAAAGCCGAGCTCGCCACAACCCTTGGATCTATCCTGCTTCAGGAAGCATATAAAAAGTAATATTTTTCAACCCCGTA
Source organism: Candidatus Amesbacteria bacterium GW2011_GWC1_47_15 (assembly GCA_001001375.1). Lineage (GTDB taxonomy): Bacteria > Patescibacteriota > Microgenomatia > CAZETR01 > Amesbacteraceae > GWC1-47-15. The sequence continues at coordinate 23,051 of LCNU01000010.1, forward strand.
GAAGTTTATCATTGCTTTCATGAATATTGACCAGGCTCTGAAACAATTGAAAAAAGACCAGGTGTTGGCTGGGCTGATCGAAAAATACGGGCCCTTGAGTTACGAACGGGATATGGATTATTTTTCTGCCGTTGTAGAAACGATTGTTTCCCAGCAGTTATCGGGCAAGGCCGCGGCGACCATCTTCTCCCGGCTGAAAAAACTCTTTCATTCTGAAATACTCGAGCCAAAATCGATTATTGATACACCGGTGGAAAGACTGCGTTCTGCCGGTCTCTCGGGAAGTAAATCTCTCTATATTAAAGATTTTTCACGCAAAGTTTTGGATGGCACACTTAATTTATCCGGATTGGATGAAATGGATGACGAAGAAGTGATAACTCATTTGGTTCAGGTAAAGGGAATCGGCCGCTGGTCTGCCGAAATGATATTGATGTTTTCACTCCACCGGCCGGACATACTTCCACTCGACGATCTGGGTATCCGCAACGCCTTTATCCGTCTTTACAAAATAGGAATTACTAAGGGCGATCAAATAATTACGCGGATGCAAAAAATTGCTGACGCTTGGCGCCCTCATCGTACCATTGCCTGCTGGTACTTGTGGAAATCGCTTGAATAGAATTGACACTTGCTGTCAAAAATTCTAAGCTGATACTGCCTCATGGGATTCCTGCTCAAAATCCTGCTCGTGGCCGGTTTGGTAGCCGGCTTATCCGGATTAGTCTTTATCCGCCGGGGAAGTATACCCAACCTTTCCGCCCTGCCGGAAGTATTTTCATGGGTTAGATCTTCCGTTGATACCCGCTCCGTCTCTGATCTGAAAAACATGGATGTCCCGACTCTGGGAAAACGGGTCAGCCAGGTCTTGGATTCGTTGGTTACCCACCCGGACCGCAATTCTCCGGTGGTTCTGGGTGTCAAAGTGACCAACGACAGTTTGAATTCCCTGGTGGAAGTCATTCAGAAACTTCCCCCCGATCAGGTGGACCAGCTCAAAAATGTGGTTTGTTCTCCCGCTTCAGGCACTTCTTCCGGAAATTAGACAGGTATAATAAGAATAGTTTATGGCCGATCTTAAATCACAGTTAGCTGGTCTTGCTACCCGCCTGGAACAAATAAATAAAAAAATAGATCCACAGCAATCTGAGAGGCAGATCCGGGAGCTGGAAACGCAGACCATGCATGCAGATTTCTGGTCGGATCCGGCAGCCGC
>LCNU01000010.1:24329-32098 GCA_001001375.1 Candidatus Amesbacteria bacterium GW2011_GWC1_47_15
GATCGGCCGGCTGGAAATAAAAACCTTTCTCAACGGCCCCTACGATACAAACAATGCCATAGTCTCCATTCACGCCGGCCAGGGAGGCACGGAAGCCATGGATTGGGCAGCGATGCTTCTGAGGATGTATCTGAGGTTTTGCGAGTTGCGCGGCTGGGATACGGAGGTGGTGGAGCAGGCTTCGGGAGAGGAAGCAGGATTCAAATCGGTTACGTTTACCGTAACTGGCCCATACGCCTTCGGATACCTGACAGGGGAGAAAGGGGCTCACCGCCTGGTCCGCCAGTCGCCTTTCAACGCGGATAACCTCCGGCAGACTTCTTTCGCCCTGGTCGAAGTCCTCCCGGAATTGCCCGAGACAGATGAAGAAATCAAAATTCCGGCGGACGAAATCGAATTCGAAGCCTTCAGGGCTACAGGCCACGGCGGCCAAAATGTCAATAAGGTTTCTACCGCTGTCCGCCTGCGCCACAAACCTACCGGGATCACCGTCCAGTCCCAGACCCAGAGATACCAGGAACAAAACCGCAAAATCGCCCTCACCCTGCTCAAAGCCAAACTCTGGGTGATAAGGGAAGAAGAGCGGTTTAATACGGAAAAAAACCTCAAGGGTGTCTATGTCGCGGCTTCCTGGGGGAACCAGATCCGCTCATACGTCCTGCATCCCTATAAGTTGGTCAAAGACTTGCGCACGGAGGTGGAGACATCTCAGGCCGAATCGGTGCTGGACGGTAATCTGGATGAATTTATAGAAGCGCAAGTCCGTTTGCTGAAAAAATAGCGTGAACAATCCCTGGCTGATTCCCGATAATCATATTGCCGCCCCGGATTGCCTTATAGTTCTCTCTTACGCAGTAAAGGACAAAAATAAACCTGTTTTGCCCACGAAAAATCTGATACTTACCGCGTATAAAATCTGGAAAAAGTTTCCCGGAATCAAAATTATCCTGTCAACCGGAGACAACCAGAACCTGGGATTGCCTAATTCCGCGGTGATGAAAAAATATGCGCTCAAAATCGGCATTCCGCCTCAATGCCTGCTCGAAGAGGACCGCTCCCGCAACACCTGGGAAAATATAAAGTTCTCGCAGGAAATTTTGAAAAAAAATAAATTGACCCGGCCTCAGCTGGTTGTTCTGGACCTGCACGCCCGCCGGGCGGTAGCTACGGCAAAAAAGCTGGGGTGGATTGACCCTCACTGGACATCCGTATACTCTCCTGGGGAGCCGGCATACGGCTGGAAGGCAGTCCAGACCGCCGGCAGATTAACAATGCTCCTATGGGAAATTCTGGCTTATTTGTACAGCTACCCCAAGCAATGGATATAGACAGGCATTTTGTTTCCCGGGCAGGGTACAAGCTTCAGCATGCACTGGATACTTTCGGGATCGGTGTTACCGGAAAAATCTGCGCTGACTTGGGTTCCAGTACCGGAGGGTTTACCGATTGTCTATTGCAAAACGGAGCCGCCAGGATCTACAGCATCGATACCGCCTACGGCCAACTGGATTGGCATCTGCGAAATGACCCCCGGGTGGTAATCTTGGAGCGGACGAATGCCTTACACGCGGTGCTTCCCGAAAAAGTAAGTTTTGTTTCCTGCGATGTCGGCTGGACTACTCAACGGTTGATACTCCCGGCCGCCTTGTCGCTGCTCTCCGTTCCGGGCGACGTTGTATCCCTGCTGAAACCGCATTACGAAATCAAAAAAAGCCCGGTGTCTGTAGTTTTTGCACATACGGTCTTGGATCAGGTAATAAAGCAGTTGGCCGATAAAGGTATCCGGGTAAAACAAGCCATCCCTTCTCCGCTTGCGGGACAAAAAGGCGGCAACCCCGAATTCCTTTTGTGGATTCCCAAATCCTGATTTTCTTGTGATATACTCTTCATCAATGCCGTCCCCGGACACTGTGCCCCTGGTAACCCCGCTGGAATCCGACCAACCGGATTCAACTCCATCCAAAGTTCTGTTGTTTTTTGCCGCCTTGCTGGTAGTCGTAGGAGGAGTTTTTTCCGGTTACAAATTGTCCCGGCGGGGTGTGTCTGCGTCCGGAAATCCGGCAACGGCCGGAGAAATGGTAAACACAGCTACGGAAGTCGGTTCAAAAGATACCAAAACTTTCCGTGATTCTGCCAAAGGTACTCTGGAAAAAGGGGGTATCAACGGGGAGGGGACTCATCATATTACCCGGGAGGAAAATCCGGCCCACCCTGTTTATCTGGTATCTTCGATAGTAGATCTGGACGAATTTGTTGGAAAAAACATCGAGGTTTGGGGGGAAACGATCAAAGGTCAGAAAGCCGGCTGGCTGATGGATGTCGGACGTGTGATAATTCTCAATTAATCTTTTTTTAAATCTCTTATGGTCACTGCCCGCAATCTGACAAAAAAATTCGGTGATATAACTGCCCTTTGGGATATTACCTTTAATATCGAACCGGGGGAATTTGTCTTTCTCACCGGCACTTCCGGCTCCGGCAAGACTACTCTTTTCAGGTTGATCATGCGCAATCTCGGCTTGACGGCGGGTGAATTGGTCGTAGACGGCAAGCATGTGCATAAAATCAAGACCAAAGACCTGCCGGCATACCGCCGCAGGATCGGGCCGGTTTTTCAGGATTTCAAACTCCTCTCGGACCGCAGTGTCTGGGAAAATATTGCCCTGCCGTTGGAAGTACGCAGTATCAAACCCGCGGATATCGCCTCGTCAGTCAAGATTGCTCTCGAAATGGTCGGACTTACGGACCGCTCCCACCTTTTCCCCGGGCAGTTGTCGGGAGGCGAACTGCAGCGGGTAGGCCTTGCCAGAGCCGTGGTTTCCAAACCCAAATTGATTCTCGCAGACGAACCGACAGGCAACCTGGATCCCAAGACCGCCCACTCCATCGTCTCCCTGCTTAAGGAAATTCATGAAGAACTGAAAACTACGGTTATTATGGCCACACATAACGCTGATATTGTCAACAGGTTTGGATTGCGGGTCATAACTCTGTCGGAAGGCAAACTTATCAAAGATTCTCCCAAGGGAAAATATGATGAATAGGCATCTGATTACATCATTTAACCGCCTGCGACGGACGCCCTACCAGACCTTGATTTCTTTTTTTGTGGTCGCCCTGACTCTCTTTTCCGCCACAATATTTTTTATGGACGCCGCGGCTGCCCACAAGATCTTGCAATATTTTGAGACCAAGCCCCAGGTCAACGCCTTTTTCAAGCAGGAGATAACCCCCGCGGAACAGCAGGTGGAGCTAATCAAGACCAAATTGCTGTCAACCGGCCTGGTGGAGTCGGTAAAATTTGTCTCCAAGGAAGAGGCCCTGGATATTTACCGGGAACTCAATTCCTCCGACCCTCTGTTGCTTGAGGCCGTGACAGCACAGATGCTGCCGGCGTCGCTTGAGGTTTCCCCCAAAAATCCCAGCCAGCTCAAAATTTTGGCCGAAATGCTGGAAAAAGAGGAGGGGATAGAAGAGGTGCGTTTTGAGGAAGATGTGGTCTTTTCTCTCATCCAATGGACCCGGTCTGTGCGTACAGCCCGCATTGTCCTCACATCTGTCCAGGTGTTTATCACCTTCGTGGTGATTCTCTCAGTCATAGGTTCCCGCATCATGAGCCGCAGGGAAGAAATCGTCCTTCTCCAGCTCCTGGGTGCAGCCCGGGGATATATCATCGCCCCGTTTGTTTTGGAGGGGATAATCTACGGCAGCCTGGGCGGTATGACGGCGTGGATGATGACGTATTTGGTCTTTTTGTATTCCACTCCGTTTCTTTCCAATTTCATTTTCCAGATTCCCCAGCTGTATCCGACTGTGGTATTCATGCTGCAGGTGCTGGCAGGCGAAGTGCTTTTGGGTTCGCTGGTGGGTGCAGTAGGTGGTCTTTTAGCCGCCCGCCGCTACCTCAGAGCATGAAGAAATTCCTCCTCCTGACCTTTTCTTTAATACTTGTATTCTTTTATACTTTTACCTCGGTCTCATCTGATACTCTCGATGACAAGCAAAAACAAATTGATGAACTCGAAGCCAAGATAGATCAGCTCAAAAGCCAAGCCCAGACTCTGTCCGGCCAAATAGCTTATTACGATGGTCAGATCGAGTTAAACACCCTCAAAATCTCCCAGACCCAGACCCTTATCTCGTCAATTACCAGTAAAATAGCGCTTCTGGAGCGCCAGCTTCAAAAAAAATCGGTTATTTTGGAGAGGCAAATCGTCAAGTCCTACAAACAGGGAGCCATCAATCCCCTCTCCATTTTTCTCTCTTCCACTGACTTCGGGGAGCTGCTGTCCCGGCTGAAATACACTCAAATTGCCCAGGCCCAAAACCGCCGGATTATCCACGATACCCAGTATGTCCAGTCAAATTACGATCAACAGAAAACACTGATTGAGGAATCGCGTAAAAAGCTCCAGATCCAGCAGGCATCCCTGGCTGACCTGCGGGATGAAAAAGATAATTTATTGAAGCAGACCAAAAACGACGAAGCCACTTACCAGCACCAATTGGAGCAGGCCAGGTTGGAGCTGGCGGCTATTCAGACGGCGCTGGCCACGGCCAATAAAGAAGGACCGGTCAAAAAAGGAGACCCTATTGCCCTGGTGGGAAATTCCGGTTATCCCAGCTGCAGTACGGGCAAGCACCTGCATTTTGAAGTCCGCCAAAACGATACCTGGACAAACGCGGAATCCTACCTGCGAAACATTACGGATAAATGGGGGTTATCCATCGGTTCCGGCAGTTGGGACTGGCCTATCGGGGGTGAAATTCAGATCACCCAGCGCTATGGTAAGACTCCGTATTCCTACCGTTATTTGTACAGCGGAGGCATCCATACCGGCATAGATATGGTCTCAGACAACGACGTTATCAGGGCCTCTGCAGACGGTACGCTGTATTCTTCGGTACAGAAGTGCGGCTCTTCGGATCTCAAAATCAAATTTATCGATCACGGCTCCGGCCTCAAGACTTTCTACCTCCACGTGCAGTAGCATCAATATCATCCAATATTATTTTCCTCAGTCCGTTATTATGCACAGCGGCATAAAACGATAACGCCCCAAGCAAAAATCCCGTTGGTGGAAATATCACACCTTGAATTCCCCCCAGTATATTGAATGACATCTTCCGGTATGAGAGGATATCTTTCTTTGTCGGTAACTCCGGTAGGTATTTATTTTTTTCCCATATTTCAATTGTAGATACGCCCCTGGAATTCGCATTACTGTAAGACTCGACGATCCGGATAGTACTTATTTCATCTGCAATTCTCCCGGTAATATAAATAGTCGCCGCGGCAATATACCAGGGTATCATTTTCTCTCCTGTCAAATTAAAATATTCCGCCGCTAATATTTGGGCACCGATAAAGGACAGAGATCCGCCCAGTGATAATAAATATTGGAAATTTGAACTTTCCACTCGTTTAATTTCTCCGGCCATGGCCATTTATTTTAGATTTAATTAATTAAATCATCAATATCCGGCTTTATGACATTCCATCTCCACGTGCAGTAATCTACCACTTTATTTCCTTATAGGGTATAATGTCGGATATGAAAGAAACCGGATCAATATGTCCTATAATTGGCAGGCGCTGTCCTTATAAGGAAAATTGCTATAACTGCGGATATGCGCGCGACGCACTGAAAGAACATGTCTGGCCAGGAGACGCATATGAAATTACGGGGAACAAAAGTACTCCTGACGAAAGGAAATTGATATTTACCCGTAAAGCACCAAGCCGAAATCCATCGCGAAAAGGTATAAGTGGTGTACGGGTAGTCGGAGGTAATACTTATTGGATTCACGATCCGGTATATCTGAAAAATCAATCCAGCCTGTGGCACGCTATCAAGTCATCCTTTAAGTGATATAAACTCCCTTGATCCCGGCTTGCAATCTTATTTTTCCTGCAGTATTTTAAGTTAATGTCCGAACCGACAGAACCCCAGCCGGAAATCGAAGGCGGACGGGCTGCCGAGCAAATCGTGCCCAATTTGAAAAGTCTGCTGCGCGTGATACTCGCCCGGACCAAAACGTATACCAAAGACGAAATGGACTCATTATCCGGCTCGGAACGGATGGTCCGTAATCGCCGGAATTTTGAAATAATCGCCCATCAGGGTGGCAAAGGTGATTTTCCTGCCCATACCCGGGAAGCGTATCTTTTGGCGAAGAAAAATGGAGCCGGAGGATTCGATATGGATATCCGCATGTCGGCGGATGGCGGGATGTATTGTTTCCACGGCAACTCTTTAGAAGAAAGCTCGGATGGTACGGGGAAATTCGAAGACAAAACCAGTGGGGAAATAGATAATCTGGACGCCGGCTACAAGTTCAGTCCGGACGGCGGTAAGACTTTCCCCTATCGGGATAAAGGCTTAAAAATTGCCCGGCTGGCTGATATTCTCCGGGATGAGGATTTTAAAGATATGACCTTTTACATTCACTATCAGGACCAGATAGCCGGCACCATGGACCGACTGGTTGAAGATGTTAATGAATTTGGAGTAGCCCCAAGACTGGTTGTGGTCGGATTTGATGAAAAACCGTTAATAGAGTTAAAAAAACGGACCGGTTGCAGAAGGGGAGCCGGGGCTTTGGAATCTTTGAAATTTATGGAAGCGGTGAAATCCGGCAAGACGTTGAAAAAAGAAGATTTGAGATGGGATGTTTTGACAATCGGCGGGGAAGAGACCGATTCGGAAAAACCTATGGACAAATACGGTTCCCAAGCTATGACCTGGGCCAGGAAAAACAAGCTTCCGGACATAGACTATGTTTTAGCCTGTAAAAATTTAGGTAAAAAGGCCATAGTTTGGACCGAAGATGATGTGGACAGGGCCAAAAAGCTGGCAGCACTCGGTTTTGACGGAATCTGGACAAATTTTCCTTCAAAAATGGCGCCGGTCATAAATTTACCCGTAGCGGAGCCGGTAAGCCCGGCCACGGAGCTGGCAACTAACCTCGTTAACGCTATGGCCGACGGAATTCTGGCATTATGGGCGGTCCAAGCTATGCAAAAGAGGAAAATTCCGCTGACACCGGAAGGAATAGATGCTCAAATGAGGAGAATGGAGTTTGATTATATTAAAGGGTCTCCGAAAGAAAGGAAGCGTATGGAAGAGGGTTTGCAACTGGTTTTGGAATGGTATATGCAAAAAGACGCACCGCCTGTTGATCCCGGATTGGAACAGTTAGTGATGCACGCTGTGGAACTTACCAATAAGTAACATAGTCATGTGATGTAGTATAGTAAATTTGTGAATTCCCGCCTGCTCCTTTCAATATCCGAAATTCCAGGCTCAATTGATTATCAACAGGAAATAGAGGTCTCTGTCAATTTACAATGCTCAAATTGTTCCGACTCCTATTTACGCGGTGTATTTTATCCTTCCGGAACAAATTATTTTGGATTTACATACAACAATTCTGGGCAATGGATTTCTACTGCAGGCGATAAAACCCAATATTTTAAAATTGGTGCTTCTGAAGTAAATGAAAGTTCCTGGAGCGGTAAGCTTAAAGTAAAACCTGATCCTGCAGATAGTAATTACAAGGGACCCGGTGCATATATTTTTAAAGTCGGCAGATATACATCTTCAGATAGTAGTGCATTATGGAGCAACGAACGGACCTTAATTATTACCGGTCCTTCGGTAACACCGACCCCCGGTCCCACAGACACTCCTGGTCCCACGGCCACCCGCACTCCTACCCCCTCTCCCACTCACGCTCCTGCGGGACCGTCATCCACGCCTACCAAG
>LCNU01000011.1 GCA_001001375.1 Candidatus Amesbacteria bacterium GW2011_GWC1_47_15
CACTCATTCTCAGCTCGCCAGTTCGGAATTTTTAGGTCTGGGAATTCTCTCCGATACCACCCAGTATCTACGCTCCAAAAAAACCACCCCCCTTATCTAATCCTGTTTCAACCGTATGTATACTGTTTTTCCCTGATGTACTTCCTGTCGGAGTACCAAGCTTCTTTCCGGTGGCGGCGTCGTCCTCCAGACGGTCGGCTTATTTCGGGGAGGGCGGTAGCGAGGACCCACTCTTCTTTGCTTGACCCCGGCAGTCTCTTCAGGAAAAAACATATTGCCCGGATCATAAGTCCATCCTTTTTCATTTCTCTTTTCAAACATCCCCATCCTGCCGATCAATTCCCTCATCCTGACCGGATTTTTTATCCCCGTTATTTCCATGGCTTGTTCAAGAGTCAATACAGGCCGGTACTCTTCCGTTGCCGGATTCCATCCCGGTTCATATAAAGCCCGGCGCAATATAATATCCGGTTGTTCCATAAAATCAATTTCCCCGTCAATGCGCGCTGGTTTTTCCTTAACCCTTCCCATTTGTGGGATTATATATCGACTGTTTTCTAAGTGTAAGGCTAAACCACCTTTTACCTCGTAGATCCTGAAAATCCGCATATTCTTTTACTAATTCTCCTGGAAGCATAGATTCAACATTTTCCGGTGTATACAAATAAAACGTACGGGTACCCATGTTATCTTCTCTTTTTACCTCTCTGTATTCTCCATTTTGTAAAGATATAAAAAATGTTCCGCCATCATTTAAACTTCTATTTGCATTCATTAGTACTGCCTTAAAGGTCTCCATATCCGCGTGCAATAGTGATGCGAAAGCTATGATAAAGTCAACATTTTTTGGAAAAACAAATTCGTTAAATTTTGACACTTTAAAACTCACCCCTGGGTTGTACCTCCTGGCCTCCTTAATTAGATCTTCTGAGGCGTCCATGCCTAAATAATCATGGGTGTACTTTAAAATCTCCTTTGCATCTCTTCCGTTCCCACAACCTAACTCCACCACCTTTGGATTTTTTCGAGTTACCTTTGAAAAAATCCATTCAATATCTTTGGTTCTTACCCCTCGCGCTAAAGATTCTTCGATATATTCCACGGAATGAACGTTGTATGAATTTATGGTTTGTTCTGTCTTATCCACTTTCAATATTTTACTCCCTACCTGTTTACCTGCTTTTCAAAAGTCAGTACCAGAAAGTCTTTTTCCCTAAGTCCGTATATATCAAATATCTGCATGGCGGACAGGATTTTCTTTTTTTGCGGGTCCAGACCCAAATCTTCGGCTGCTTTGTCAATTGCCTCCCAACTCGGTCCTTCGATCTCCAAATACGGCGGCAGTACGGGCCATATGTCGATATCAAAAACTATATTTCCTTTCGTATATGTTATCCGCTTTTTCTCTTCATAGAATTTGATCCCAAAACCGGCTTTTTCCATAATCATCGCCGTCTTCTCAAATTCCCCCACCGCAACCTCGATCTCCTCCATACCGGCGTCATTTGCCACCCCATCCTTCATTCCCAACCTCTGTTTATAAGCCAGGGTTACTTTGCTGCCCATATCCCGCAGCCGGATCCATGCTCCCATTTTGTCCAACCGCCAATCGGGATAATCGTAAACTTTCTGCCGAATCAATACCTCGGATTTTTTTACAGCTCCTGTCGCCAACAACTTTTTTTGAATCCCTTCCGGATCGATATCCAGATATTTGGCCTCAATCTCTTCCATGTTTTAATTTTACAATCTGTTTTACCCCGCACCAGGGGCAAAACCACTCTTTTTTTTCCGGATCCGCGTCCCCTATACTCCACCACTTCCCGCATACCCCGCACCTAAAATGCCACAGCTTCTCTTTTGCGATCTCCAGTATCTCTTTTGCCTTGATTAGCATATTGAGTGCCCGCTTCAGCTTACACCCTGTGCCGCTATCTCCCCGCCTTTTCCGTCCGGCACAAACTCAATCTCGCACGCTCCTGCAATACACGCCAGTTCCTGAGCCGCCTTGGTATAATCCTCTTCTTCATACCGGTACAGTTTGGAAAAATCGATATTGGGAAACTTTGCTGCCAGTGCTTCATACGTCTCCCGGTCAACTTCCTCAAAAGGCATCTGAGCATATTTGGCGTCAAAAGCCGGCAGGAAAGACATCCCTCCGATCATGTCACGGTGTTCCCACACCCACTTGATCAGCTCGATCACTTCATCTGGGTGATAAGTGATAGTCACGCTGGGATTGTGCTCGGTCCAATGGATTTTGTTTTGCAGCCAATACTCGCACTGCCGGATAGCCGACCGGCCTTTTCTGACCACAGCCCCTTCCGGTGATTTCACCGGGAAATGAGCTACCCAGGTATTGGCCGAATCTTTACTCTGTCCGTTTTCCGGATCCATCGGCACCCCTGAATCCTGCAACACTTTAAACATGGGAGTATGTGTCCCTACCCGCACATTTCTTACGTAATAAGAAGACCACCTGGCGTGCAGTCCTGACGCACAGTCAAATAACTGCGACGAATTGCCGGAGGGTTTTACACAGGTAACGGAAGCCGCCTGGTTTATACCCAGTTGCTGGGTAATTTTCCGGTTTGTCTCTACCGCCACCTGCCTGAGCCGGCTCATCACCGCCGGATTCTGAATCACCTGGCTGTCCAATTGACCGGTAATATCTACACCCACCAGTCTCTCCTCTTGGCAATTTTGCTTCCACATTGGTCTCAATCCCGGAAAATTTGTCGCCAGTGCCTGGATGGTGCCGATGACGGCTGCGAGTTCTACTTTCTCGCTCAGCGATTCATAAGAATCTCCCTGCCGCGCAATTGCGATACTCAGGTTGCAAAACTCGTATGGCCTCAAAACAATTTCCCCGCAGGGATTGGTCCCGAATTCCGCCTCGGCTCTTCTTGCCGGCCGCAGGGATATCGCTGACTGTCGGTTGAATATTCCTGGTTCTCCCCTGCCTCCGTTTACCATTTCCAGCATCTGCGCTACCAGTTCCGGTTGGGTTATACCCCTATCGGGCCATACGGCGGAATTGTTGGCATTCCATCTCTGTGAATTTTCCCGTTCAAAATCCCCGTTCTTGCAATCGCGCATCTCCGCGTCGTCCCAGTCAAACAGGGAAATCATAGCTGTCCGCCGCATACCTCCGGATACCGCCGCGTTGCCCACTTCGCAGACAATATCGTGCGCATCCAGAGGCCGCAGGAAACTCCCCTGCCTGGCCAATAACCTGGCCCGCACAAATTCCAGCATGTGTTTTAAAGGTTCCGGTCCCGATGCTCTGCCCCCCTTTGTCTTAAGTATCGCCCCTGCCGGTCTGATCTGGGAATAATCAAATTTAATATCTCCTCCTTCAAACCATAGGGACAAACCCACCCTCAAAGCATCGGACCACCCCTCTGTGGTATCGGCAACTGAATATGTCAACGGCAGGCTGCCGGTCTGGCGTCTTACCCTGGGCAGGTTCTCCACATACTTGCTTTCCACCGAAAATCCCACTCCGCATCCGTTCATGGAAATTAACAAAGGCTCTACAAACGAGTCCACACTGTCAATCGGCAGATAGGAACAGTTATAAATGGCGATGTTATTTCTCCCGGCCGCCGGACCTGCCATCGCCAGCAGCCGCATTGAGGGTGCAGCTTTCATCTCGAGTATTCCCCTGGAAATCCATTTATAGGTGTCTGCGTCCACTTTCTCCCCGGCCAGTTCATGTAAAAAAGATAAAGCCCTGTCTACTGTTTCCTTCCAGGTTTCCCTTCTGCCCACTTCATAGCTGAACCGGGAGTACTTGTCAAAAAACTGGAATTTTTGCAGCTGTGAAGGAAAATAGATTTCCGATTCTTCAAACGCCGCCCTGACTTCTTCCGGAACCGGCCTTGTCTCCCTCAGCTTGGCGTGTTCTGCCCGGTAAAGAATATAATGCTTGGCTGCGCTGAATTCACCTGCTGCCTGCAATATCATCTCCACCACATCCTGGACCTGCTCCACTGTAGGTTCCTTGTATCGCGCTGCCACCGCGTTTATCACCTGTCGGGTCAGATCAGGGATCGTTGTATTCGGATCTGCTCCCAGGCTGGCGAAGCATTTTGTGATCGCTTTCTCTATTTTCTGGGCGTCAAAGGACATTACACGCCCGTCTCTTTTAATAATAGTTTTTGGTAAAACCAACTCCTCTGCCCCTTTTAGTATTAAACGAACATGCCCGTTACCCGTTTTCCCGTTTCCGTTTATCACTTTCCTGGGTCTCCCTTTCTGCTTATGTAATTGTTGGATTTTTTTTTCGGGCATTTTTCAGTTGGCTGCTTTTTCTAAAAGTTTTTCAAACCCTGTTATATCTGCCAATTCAAAGTACACGCTGGCAAATCTCAGCCAGGCAACTTTATCGATATTCCTCAGACGTTTGAGGATCATTTTTCCGATAGTCTTACTGGAAATTTCGCTGACTTCTTTTCGGCGCACTTCCCTCTCGACTTCATCGGCAAGCGACGCTACCAGGTCAATCGATATGGGCCGTTTGTCAAAAGACCGGATCACTCCCCTTACAATTTTTTCCCGGTCAAAGGGCTGTCTGCTCCCGTCGCGTTTGATGACAAACAGCGTCGGTCCTTCGATCCGCTCAAAAGTCGTGAACCGCTTTAGGCACTTTCCGCACTCCCTTCTGCGTCTCAGGGTTTGGCCGTCTTCAGTCACTCTCGACTCAAGTACGGAAGTATCATGCGCCCCGCAAAACGGACACTTCATTTTTTTTATTTTCAATCCCCTACATCTAGGGGTACATACCAGACTAAAACACTAAATATCTTCGGTCAACTACTAATTACCACATCAAAAGCTATCAACTATCTACTTAGATTCCCTCAAAGCCTGCGCACTTTTTTCCCCCAATGCTTTGGTTTCGCTCAATGTCCCTTCCAGTACTGTCCTCTGCGTCCCGTCGGTTTTTTCCGCCAGTTCGGTAAGAACCTCCGCATGTTTAGCGCAGGCATCGTTTAATTTTAAAAGCAGGCTTTTGACATCCTTGCCTTGGGAAGATGCTTTTACGGTCCGGTTTACTGCCGACTGCAGATACTTTTCTGCCTTCGTCGCGGTCGAAACACCTTCAGCAACTTTGCCTCCTTCAGTCAGCGCTATTGCTGCGTTTATCCTTTTGTCGGCATATAGAAGTTCTTTTTCCGCTTTTCTCTCTTCTCCCCTGGTTAACCACAACACCACCCGATCCCTGACGGCTTTAATCCTGTAAAGTGGACTGTCCGGCAGGACTCCCGGATAGGGCAGGTAATAATTGACTTTTACTGTTTGTTCCGGCGTGGGAGTAGGAGTTATTGTTTGCGGGTAAACTTTCAGAGGATTGGAGACAGCCAGCAGTGATAGCAGCAATATTGCCACGGCAAAAACCATGGCCGCCGAACTTGCCGCTGCCGCTACTTTCCAGCTTCCCCACGTCTTGTTAAAAAAAGAAACTTGTCCCGAATTTTTGAAAAAATCCCTGAATCCAATCAGTCGGACTGAAAACTGCCGGTCTTGGGTGGAAGCAACCTTCATGGGGTACCCATAAGTATGCCATAAACTGTCAAGAACAACAAGCCGCATGGGCATTTATTCTTATCTCTGAATACGAATATTACCCGAAACTTGGCATCCCTGAAGAGCTTCATCCATCCGTGTTGAAATCTCAGTTACCAGTTCGCCGGCTTCTCCCAGCGAAATCAGGGACTTATGGTCGGGAAAATAATGAAACAGCCTGTTTCTGGCTCTTTTCCATGTTTCCCACAGTTTCCTCGGTATCTCGTCTCCCCCGCACTTTCCGGACAATTTTCCGTACACCCATCCGTGCCGGTAGCGGGTAGGCAGGGAGGGCGACATGGCTCTGCCGATCCTGAAATGTTCTCCGCGGTACTGGTAGCCCCGTATAAGTCCCAAATCCAGAAGCAGTTTTTTTAAAAATCCTTCATACGCCTTCGCCGCCCCGAAAACAATAAACGAGTAGTCGTGATTGAACATTAAAGTTTGAGTATTAAACACTTTCAAAAGCGAAATGCTTTGCTGCATCAAATCTCTCATCGGCTCATCCAGATAAGCCCACCAGTTCGTCTGTTCAAAATCATCCACTTTTTTATCCCCAGAGATTAAAAAGCCCGCCCAATACCAATAGGATTGACAATCCAAGCCAGCCCAGGATAAAGCCGACAACTATTTTAAGTATCCAGTCCAGTACTTTTTCTTCCTGCGGATCCAGCTGGTCAACCGCCAGAATCCCGTCTTCATTTATTCCAGTTTGTCTTTCCTCGAGCCATTTCGGCGCTGCCGTATCCGCAGTTACTACCCGGGCTGTTTGTGACTTGTTATTTTTTTGGGATCTGGATTTTGCGGCTTGGGGTTTTTTCCGGGCCATACTACATAATATAACCCCCAACCCGTTATAATTCAACTCATGGCCTCAAAACAGCATATTAAGACTGTCAGAGAGAGAAACCTTGCCCGGGCGGTCAAGACCCTCAAACACTCAAAATTTACATTCCGCTCTCTTTTCTCCTCCCGCATACCTTTTAAATATAAATTTTTCACAGCATCTTTCGGTTTATTGATTCTTATAATCGGTATGAGTATCTATTTATTTTGGGGTCTGCCCAATCCTCTCAATCTCACTCGTCACCCTTCGCCCGCATCTACCAAACTTCTGGATCGCCATGGCAGTTTGATTTATGAAATTTTCGCCGATCAGCGCCGCACTCCAATCAAGCTGGGCACACTCCCGGACTATGTCTGGCAGACTACTATTGCCGCGGAGGACAGGGATTTTTACAAACACAGCGGTTTTTCTCCGCGTGGTATCGGCCGCGCTTTTATCAGCACTTTTATCCGCCGCAAGGTTCAGGGAGGTTCCACTATTACCCAGCAGTTGGTAAAGAAAGCGCTCCTCTCAGATGAAAGGACGCTAAAACGTAAAATCCGCGAGTTCACGCTGAGCGTGGCAGTGGAAATGCTTTATTCCAAAGATCAGATATTGGAAATGTATTTAAACCAGGTCCCATACGGAGGTACCGCCTATGGTCTGGAATCTGCCGCCCGGACATATTTCGGAATTTCAGGAAGCGAACTTTCTCTGGCGCAGGCATCTCTGCTTGCCGGTCTGCCGGCCGCCCCCACTTATTATTCCCCTTTCGGTGCCTACCCCGAAAGAGCGGTGGACCGCCAGAAATATGTCCTCTCCCAAATGCGCGATATTGGTTATATAGATTCCGGGCAGTATGATTCGGCTTTGAAAGAAACCCTGGCCTACACGCCGTCTTCTACCATGCTGGCCCCCCATTTTGCCCTTTATGTCAAAGACCTGCTCGTGGATAAATACGGGTTGGAAAAAGTTGAGCAGGGAGGGCTGGTAGTTACCACTTCCCTGGATTTAGACCTTCAGCAATACGCCCAGGAGGTTGTCGCTTCCGAAACTGCCAAACTGGTCCGCGAAAACGTGCGCAATGGTGCCGCCCTGACTATCCACCCGCCTTCAGGTGGAATACTGGCCATGGTTGGATCCAGAGATTATTTCGATACCGGAAACGACGGCAATGTTAATGTGGTTTTAGCCCGACGCCAACCCGGATCCGCCATCAAACCGGTCAATTACGCTCTCGGCTTGGAACGCCGTCTTATTACTCCTGCCACTCTTCTGGCGGACAAACCTACATGTTTTTCCCAGGTAGGACAGAAACCGTATTGTCCCGATAATTACGACAACTCATTTCATGGAGCCACCCAAGTCAGGTTTGCACTCGGAAATTCCTACAACATTCCGGCTGTCAAAACACTTGTAATAAATGGCCTGACGGATTTCATTAATGCCGCCCCCGCGTTTGGATTGAAGACTTTTAAAGATCCCGACCAGTATGGTCCTTCCATCACTTTGGGCGGAGGCGAGGTAACCATGCTTGATCTGGCAACTGCGTATTCCGTCTTTGCCAATGCCGGCAAAAGGGTAGATACTCAGCCGCTTATTTCCGTCCGGGACCAATCCGGAAATACCCTGGAGTCAATACCTCTAAAGGAAATCTCCCAGGAAGAATACGAAAAGGCGGGTAGATTTGCCCGTATTACCATCGGATCCAAAAAATACCTACCCGAAAATCCTCCCAATACCCGGGTAGTCTCGGCCGGTACCGCCTTTCTCATATCTCATATCCTCTATGACAACGGCGCCCGTTCCACTACTTTTGGTTCGGTATCCCAACTTAATATCAAAAACCATCCCGAAGTCTCCGTCAAAACCGGAACCACCAACGACAAGCGCGATAATTGGACCATCGGTTACAACCCGGATATTCTGGTCTCAGTCTGGGTAGGTAACAACGATAACTCTCCCATGAGCAGGGTGGCATCGGGAGTTACCGGCGCTTCTCCCATCTGGAATAAAATCATGACCCATACTCTTGATGGTAATCCCCAGTCCTGGCCTACCCAGCCGGCCGAAGTAGTGGGAATTTCAGTCTGTTCTACCTCCGGCCTCCGGGTACCGGAAAACCCTGACGCCGCTTGCTCACCCCGTTTTGAGTACGTTCTTTCCGGTACCCAGCCGCCTTACGACAGCGGAAACCGGCGGGATATACATATATATAAACCGACCCAGGGATTGGCAACAGCCAAACAAATTTCTGAAGAACCCGATCAGGTGGAAATGCAAAATCATGCGGTCGTCTTTGATGCTCTGGGGACTATGCTGTGTGTGGACTGTGCCGGCGGCGGTTTCGGACAGGACACCATCCGCCTGGACGGCACCGGCAAAGCCATAAAAAACTGATTCTTGTTCCTTCCGCCTCTCCTTCATATAATCAAACCAGTTTCATACCTCCCTTTTAAAAATTTAAAGTCAAGTGAGTAGTTAGATGCCGCCTATTAGAATATTTAGAAACTTACGCCGTCCCACTCTCCGTAATTTCCTTAAGTCGCTTTACTTCTTAAAACTCTCACTTCACGCTTTCAAACTACCCCGGCTTTCTCTACCCGGTCTTCGTCTTTCACCTCCTGTCCGCAGGGCTGTAACGTTTTCCGTACTTTTGACAATTATCCTTTCAAGTCTCTTTACCTATCAATATCTATTCAAAGATCTGCCCTCCCCTGGCAGCCTATCCTCTCAGGCCCTTCCCCAGACCACTCATATCCGGGATCGCAATGGCACTGAATTGTACAAAATATATTCCGGCCAAAACCGTACACTGGTCCGGCTGTCGGAAATGCCTCCCTACGTCATCCAGGCTACGCTCAGTATTGAAGACAAGGACTTTTATCACCATCGCGGTTTCTCCCCCAACGGCATCCTCCGGTCTCTGATCCAGAATATCAAATGCAAAATGACAAATGATAAATGCGTAAATCCCCTTCAAGGGGGATCCACCATTACCCAGCAGCTGGTCAAGACTGCCCTGCTGTCTCCCGAACGCACCCTGCGACGTAAAATCCGGGAACTGGTCCTCTCACTGGCCGTGGAAAACCGCTATTCCAAGGATGAAATTTTAGAAATGTATTTAAACCAGGTAGGCTATGGGGGAGCCGCTTATGGTATTGAAGAAGCGGCACAGACTTATTTCAGCAAACCCGCAAAAAACTTAAATTTCGCGGAGGCGACACTTTTAGCCGGATTGCCGGCCTCTCCCACTACCTACTCCCCTTTCGGTATCTATCCCGAAAAGGCTATTGCCCGCCAGCAGGAAGTGCTTCGCCGTATGACAGAAGACGGTCTCATTACCTGGGAACAAGCAGAAGCTACCGCCGCGTATCAATTGAAATTCCGCCCTCCGGTGGGTAATCTCAAAGCTCCCCATTTTGTCATGTACGTCAAAGATTTGCTGGCCCGTAAATACGGCACCGATATTGTGGAACAGGGAGGACTGGACGTCACCACGTCCCTGGACTATGAATTGCAGGAGGAAATCGAAAAAATCGTCGCTTCAGAGACGGAAAAAATTGCCAGATTAAACGTAAAAAACGGAGCTGCTCTCGTCACTAATCCCGGAACCGGTGAAATTCTGGCCATGGTAGGTTCCCGCGATTATTTCGATCAGGAAAACGATGGCCAGGTAAATGTGACGCTGGCATTACGCCAACCGGGATCTTCAATCAAACCGGTCAATTACGCTTTGGCACTCAGCCGGAATTTTAATCCCGCCTCCGTAATAGAAGATTCCCCCGTTACTTACCGTATACCGGGCTCCCCTCCCTACACCCCGGTCAATTATGACGGCCGCCTGCACGGCCGGGTTACACTCAGAACCGCCCTCGGATCATCCTACAACATTCCCGCGGTCAAGTTACTGGCTGCCAACGGAGTGCCGAACATGATAGAGCTCGGGCGCAAAATGGGAATTACTACCTGGGACGAATCCGGCCGGTTCGGTTTATCCCTTACTCTTGGAGGAGGTGAAGTAACCATGCTGGATATGTCGGTATTATATGGGGTTTTTGCCAATCAGGGGCAAAGGGTGGATTTACATCCCGTACTTTCGGTTCGGGACTCCAAAGGCAATTTGCTTGAAAAGTTCAGCTGTCCTGATTCTGATGTTGAAAGCACTTCATGTTCCGGCACTCGTGTGCTGGATCCCTTAGTGGCTTTTTTGATTTCGGACATCCTCTCGGACAACCGCGCCCGCACCCCCGCTTTCGGACCACGTTCCCAGCTTTATATTCCCGGCTCTCCTGTAGCCGTCAAGACAGGCACTACCAACAATCTGCGTGACAATTGGACTATTGGCTTTACTCCGGACCACCTCGTTGCAGTCTGGGTGGGAAATAACGACAATACTCCCATGAGTTATGTCGCTTCAGGGGTTACAGGTGCATCCCCCATCTGGCGCGCCGTTACGGACCTCCTGCTTAAAAAACTACCCTTTACCGGATTTGCCCCTCCTGTAGGTTTAAACAAAGTCGCTATTTGCGCACTCACAGGACAACTTTCCTGTTCTGCCTGTCCCACGAGCTATGAATATTTCCTGCCGGGAACGGAACCGAAATCCGCCTGCAGTGAAGAAACCTTCAAGCACTTGGCTAAAGACGGCAAAGCCAATGTCGACAATCTATTAGAGGGCTTGTCTACCGAATCAGTCACCCTGCCCACTCCCGTCCGGGGTAACCCTCTTCGCAAACCCAATCGCAGCCGTTAAAATGGATCTATAGTGAAGTCGCGCTTTAAAAATACCCTGTTTTTGATAGTCGTACTGACATTCGTCATTACTATCCTTTTGCTGATCCGGCTCAGAAACCTGCCGCTGTTTTACTAATAAGATGCCCTCCCGACACTCAATTTCCATTGTTATTCCCACTTTAAATGAAACGCAGTATATCGGCAGGTTGATTCACTCGCTTCAAGCCCAAAGCCTGCCGCCGCTGGAAGTTATCGCTGTGGACCTGAGTACGGATACCACTCCCCTGCTATGCCGGGAAGCCGGTTGGAAAATAATCCGGCAATCCTCGGAAAGCATTGCCGGCGCCAGGGCAGAAGGTTTTACAGCCGCCAGGGGTGAAATTATCGCTTCCACAGATGCTGATACTTCACCTTGTCCGGAGTGGCTGGAATTAATTGCTTCCGCTTTTAGAGACCCGGAGGTTGTTTGTATTTATGGACCTGTTTACTTCTACCCCGATTCCCCCTTTTCCCACCGCCTGGCCGGATTCTTCAGCCGCATTTTCCTTCAAACTACCCGTTTGCTTCACCGGGATCATATTTTAGGCATGAATTTTGCCGTCCGCGCCTCTGCTTACCGCCGCCTTGGAGGATTTAACCCCCGCCTCAAAACTGCCGAGGATGTGGATCTGGGCTACCGGATCAGCAGTTTGGGCCGGGTCCTCTATCTTCCCCGCCTGCTGGTCTATACTTCAAACCGGCGGCTGGTCGGTCAGGGTTTCTATAGATTCCTGTCTCATCATCTCAAAAACTATTTTAGACTTATATTCCTCGGCCGCTCCAGCGCAGATTTTCAACCCTTCCGCTGATTCCAGTCATCCTTGCTGCCACACCCGGGCGATCTGCCATTTTATCCGTTCCCGAAATGTCAGCCTTTCCTTCACGGATAAAGACCGGTACACTTTCTCCATTTTACTGACACAGATAGTAATGTCATGTTTTTGAGCCGCTTCTCTGGCGGCTTTACCCATTTTCTTTTGCAGCTTCAAATCTTGTAGTATCTTGGCCGTTTTTTCTGCCATGTCTTTAGCTCCTCCCGGCATGACCAGATATCCGTTTGTCCCGTGTTTGACCACATCGGGAACTGCAAAGGCCTTTACACCCACCACCGGAAGTCCGGACGCCATCGCCTCTAAAATGACCAGCCCCTGAGTTTCCATGGTCGAAGCGGTAACAAACACGTCCGCTTCCCGGTAAATTTTTGCCAATTCTTTCCGGTCCACCATTCCCAGAAACCTGACTTTACCGGATATTCCGTTCTTTTCTGCCTTCTTTTTAAGTGATTCATCCGCCGGACCTCCTCCCGCAATCCACAGTATCGCTTCGGGACACTTGGTCAGTACCAATTTAAACGCGTCCAGCACCACATCAATGTTTTTTTCGTAACCCAGT
Organism: Candidatus Amesbacteria bacterium GW2011_GWC1_47_15; assembly: GCA_001001375.1. Taxonomy (GTDB): domain Bacteria; phylum Patescibacteriota; class Microgenomatia; order CAZETR01; family Amesbacteraceae; genus GWC1-47-15. The sequence goes on from LCNU01000011.1 coordinate 12,566, forward strand.
CTGCCGGCATGCAGGATTACCTGTTTCTGTTTGTACTCCTTTTTCGGCGGGAAACGCTTCAGGTCCAACCCGTTGGACACCACTTCCATCCGAACTTCCATCCCCCTTTTGGACAGTTCTCTTTTAATGGCACCGGAGGGGCATATTACCACGTCGCAGTATTTATAAATCCGGTTTAGCAAAGACCAGGTAATTTTTTTCGACAGTGTTTCCTCGCCCGGTTTATCCACATTCTTTTGCCGGTTAACCTCCAGCCCCAAGCCCGAAACAACCCGGTCTATGTACCTGATATATCTCTCCAAAAGTTTTGCCGGAGAAATATATACGAGCGTTTCCGAAAACAGAGTATGATAAGTGCCTACCAGCGGTTTTTTAAGCTTTTTGGCAGCCAATATGCCCAGCATCCCTAGAGGTCCTGGGGAATGAAAATGTATTATGTCCGGATTAAACTCCTCCGTCGCCTTCAGAATTTCTCCGATATCCGGGGTGGCTACCTGCCAATCCTTGTAAGATGGAAACACGAATGAGGGGTACCTTCTGATTACAATTCTGCCTTCTTTTTCTATTACTTCTTTTCGGCCGTATCCCGGGGCAAAAATCATAATTTCATGCTCTTTTGAAAAAGCCTTTGCAAAGGCTTCAACTGATATCGTCATTCCGTTTATCTGCGGTTTGTAGGCATCCGCAAAATACGCTATTTTCATAAGTTTATTTTAACCCGGACGTTTCGAATTCCCAAATTCTCCGTGTAAGTTCCGGTACCATTTGCTCTGCTTCCGCCCTCTTGACCCCCTCATTCAATATCGTAATAATCAAAGGTTTTGTTGTTTGCGGCATGATGATGCCGGAGTCTGCCCACACATCCGCATCTGTACCCACTTTGTGGACTATTTCCAGTTTTTCCCTAGGCAAACCTGCAGGCAGCCGTTCCTCATAAATACTGTCTTTCAGGTCCTCCCACATCATTTTCAGATGCTCGTCATCCAAAATCTTCCCGTTATACAGCGTTTTCCACATGGCGGATGCATCTTTTGCGGTCATCGTGTTTTTGCCGAAATCCGTCTGTTTCATCCCTAACTTACCTATCATATCTTCCACCTTTTCTGTGCCCACCAGGTTGGTAAGGACCACCGGAGCGGTGTTGTCTGACTTCTTCCCCATTTCAGATAGCAGCCTCCTGATTGTAAGTGGCGTGCCGGCTTTTACAAATTCCAGCGGTCCGGATCCGTACCTTTTATCTGACTCTTTTAAGGTATATGTGTCATTCAGTTCCATTTCTCCGCTTTCCACCAACTTATAGACTGTTGCCATTATCGGTACTTTCATGATCGACGCTGCAGGTAGCTCAACTTCTTCATTCACCCCATAACCGCTCCCCGACACGGGATCCAGTACATAAATTCCGTATTCACCGGACGTCGTGGCCGTTATTTCATTTAGCACTTCAATTATTCTTTCTCCGGACTCTGCGGCCTTTACCTGCGGTTCGGGTGTACTTTTCAGGTCAAATCTCAGCTTCATTATCAGCGGGTTTTCTCCCTGTTCCACTGAAGACTTCTTCACAGATTGGCGCCCCCATAGCCACAATCCCATGCTGAATATTCCCATCCCAAAAAACATCCACCCTATCAGCTTCCTGTTGACTTCGTTTTTTTTCAGGTCGACCTGTCTCAGTACAGCCATACCCCTAAATATACCCTATTCTATCCAATCGGCCCAAATCCTCAAATAAATCTAGCTTTTTATGGCATTCGGCGGTATCCTTCCCGCTAGTCCTTCCATCAGATTAACCACCGCCAGCTCACCCATTTTTCTCCGGGCCTCCACTGTAGCCGAAGCAATATGCGGGGTTAAGAGCACATTTTCCATTAGCAGCAGTTCCGGGTGCGGGTCCGGCTCGTTTTCAAAAACATCCGCTCCGTAACCTGCAATAAACCCTGCCCGAAGTGCTTCCCCGACTTCATGCTCATCAACCACCGGCCCCCGGGCTGTATTTACCAGTATCGCGGTTTTTTTAAAAAGGGGCAGATTCTTCCCGTTAATCAGATGTCTGGTTTCGGCAGTGAGGGGCACATGCAGACTGATATAATCCGCTTCCTTCAATAAATCGTCCAGGTTACCTTTATACTCATAGTTCATTCCCTCAGCCGGTTTTCTGTTGTAATAAATAATTTTCATCCCAAATCCTTCGGCTCGCCTGGCCGTCATTCCCCCGATCCTCCCCATACCCACGATTCCCAGCACTTTCCCCTTCATATCCCTTCCCATAAAAATATCCGGATCCCAACCCCTGTAGGCTGCGTTGCGCATAAACTCGCCTGCCTCAGGCAGGCGTCGGGTCAACGAAAGCATCAGGGACCATGCAAATTCAGCCACGCTTTCATTTACTTCGTCAGACGGGGTATTGGAAACAATAATATTTCTCTTTTGGCAGGCCGGCACATCAATATTGTCAAATCCTACCGCGTAATTTGAAATAAACTTTAGACGGCCGTCCTTATCATGTGCCAGCAGGCCTTCATCAATCTTTTCCGTCAGTAATATTAAAAGGCCGTCATATCCTTTCTCAATCTCCGTCTCCAGTTCTTCCCTGGTAATAGGTTTATGGTTCGGATAAACGACAACTTCATGCCCCGCATCAAGCAGAGGTTTAGAAAGTTCATCCCAAAACGGTATTTTTCTGGACACAAAAACTTTCGCCATATATTTTATGGTATCACAAACTTTGTTGACTTGCGGATAACATGGTGATATTTTCTAAACAATGGGAAAACCCCTTGAAGTCGAAACCAATTTCCCTGCCGGGACTTTATTTGACCGGGTGGTTCTTGGTCATACACGCGAAAATAGGGTTGGTCACGCTTACTTCCCCGCTGATGAAAAATTGCTGGAACTCGTTGATGAATTTCTGGTTTCAGCCGACGCCGGCTTCAGTAAATCAAAAGAATTTGTTCAGAATTTACGCAATGGTCACCTCAACTTTCCTGCCTCGGATATTTTCAACCCCGATGTACGTAACGCAGCCTTAGTATACCGTGCCCTCACGGCCGCCGGGCTGAAAACAAACCAACTACCGGAAGTTCAAGCCGGGTTCAGAGGGATTTTGGCGCACGATGTTGAAATATCTGCTGAATATATCGATGCTGCCAAAAAATTTACGAGGAGTCTTGGCAGTCCTGACTAAATCTCCTCCGCGTTTATTCCTGCATTTCTTTCCAGCCACTCCTGCATTTTTTCCGTTGTTAAAAGCCCGGCCTGCGGTCCGATCTGTCCGAGGACCGACGCGCTGTTGCACGACCCCCATTTCAATGCTTCCGTCAAAGGTTTCCCGGCGATCAGCGCCCCCAGTGTTCCCGAACCAAATGCATCCCCCGCTCCAGTCCGTTCGATTACGGGTGCCGGCACGGGCGGCATGTGCCGGTATTTCTGACCGTCAAATGCGTATGCCCCTTCCGGCCCGTCGGTAATAATAGCTGTTTTTGGACCCAATTTTCTTAAACCCCCCAGAAGATCTTTTATCTCGCTCGCCGGATCCATATTTATCAGATTGGCAGTTTCTTCCCGGTTCACAAATATCACTTCAGTTGCTTCATATGCATACCCTAACGGTTCGACCCCTGCCTTTATTTGTCTGGTCCCCGGGTTAAATGCCAGCTTCACACCGTGCTGTTTGGCCCACTCTACTGCGTCCCTGTAAAAACTTTCATACCCCAGACCCATTGAGGTCAGATACATCCAGTCTGCCTCCAGGTCAGCTTCCTTGGGAAAACAGCATAATGACTCCGGGTAATATGAAAGTATCGTTCTCTCCTCCTGATAATTGATCACTACCCCGAATCCGTATTTTCCCGGCTGTATCTCTATATGGTCAGTATTTATCCCTTCCTCTTTTAAAACCTCCATTGCCCGTTTGTCTGTCCATCCGTCTCCCATAGCGCCGATCATAGCTGCTTTGAGCCCAAGTCTGGATAACCCTACGGCATTGTTTCCCGTATTCCCCCCTATGGCAAATTCAATTCCTTTAACAGCGATTTTTTCCCCGAATCCCAGCTCGATCAAGCATCTCTTGCGGTCAATGCTGCAAATTTCATTCACCTCGTCATCCGGCAGCCGCACAAAACAATCCATCCGGGCGGGACCTAATGAAAGAACATCAAATTTCATCCTTTTAATATTAACACGTGACAATGGTCTGGTATTTCCTGCGTCGTAAATATGTTTTTGAACTAGCTTACGCAACCCGCCACTGGTAAATTATTTGAATGCGAATATTTTGGCGGGTGAGTATGCAAATAACGCTTGGGAAAAATACGTCGGAATTCCCCCAAACGAAAGCGATTATTGGTAGTGAAAAAATATATTAAGACGCAGAAAATTAAAAAATTATCCCTGCTATTTTCCTGGCTAATTCCACTGGTTTCTCCGCCTGCCAGATATTCCGTCCCACAGCCCATCCTATAGCCCCTGCCTCTAGAATTTCCCCCGTTTTTCTTAAGAAAGTTTCCTCATCTGTTTTGCTTCCCCCCACCGCCAGCACTTTCACTTTCCCGGCAGCCGCCACTACCCACTTCATAGACTCCACGTCCCCCGTATATGCCACCTTCACCATATCTGCACCCAATTCCAAAGCAATCCGGGCTGCATATGCCAGATTTTCTTTGCTGTGTTCATTTTCACCGATATGTTTGCCCCTCGGATACGCCCACAATATTACCGGCAGCCCTGCGTCATGCGCTTCCTCCTGAATTCTGGAAAATTCGGCAATACTCTCTCCTTCTCTCTCGCTTCCCACATATATCGTATAGCCCACCCCTGCCGCCCCCAGTTCCACAGCTTCTTCTACACTGCAGTTTTGGGGAGAAAAAAGTTCCTCCCCCGAATGATATCCTGTCTTGCCGTTAAGCTTTACCACTAAGGGCGTCTTATACACACCTTTCCGGTAATACTTTTCCGCCACTCCTTTTTGCACTGCAATACAGGTAAACGCATCGGACTGTTCCGCAATATCAAACACATACTGCGGGTCAATCGCTTGCCCTGAGCCCGCCGAAGGGTTGAAATCGGTAGGCCCATGCTCAAACCCATGATCGTAAGCCAGCAAAAGCGCTCTCCCGTTTCTGGTTATTTTGGAAAGATCCACCATATTTTCAGTATATCATCCGAAATGGACTTTTGCTTTCAGCAGTCCCGTCTCCGCTCTGTTCATTCCTCGTATTCTACACCACACTCATAAATATAATCTTGTGTCGTGTATGTTTATTAAACCGAACGCCGAGCGTAAAAAATGTCCGCACAATACCTTCGAAAGCGAGGACTTCCCGCAGCATTGCATGGAGCGGACATTTTTAGCGAGCTGTGAGGGGCTCCTTTTCTCGATTCACTCTTTTGGAGAAGCAAAAGAGTGAATAAAAATCGTTATTCCTCCCCCAAAAGATAGTAAAGCGCTATTACTACAGACAGCACTCCTACTACCATTTGTACGGAAATCCCGTAAAAGGACCATTTTAATAAAGGTTCCATTTGTCCGGGCAGCATATGCGCCAGACCACCCAGTAAAAGGAGTGACCACCCCAGGCTCATCCACCTGTCGCTTCGTTTTGCGGCAGATTTTGGCAGATCCTGTTCCGGCATTACCGGTGTCATCATGGGCTCCGCCGCTACCCTGGACTTGGGCTTGGTTTTAGACTTTGTTCTCGTCGCCATTTATCTCACCGCCTTTCTCAATACAATACCTGCTCCCTGAGTCACATTAATGTTTTCTTTAAGTATTATCAATCCCAGCATAACTGCCCAAATGGGATAAAGATTGGTAAATACCAGATAATAAAAAACCAGCGTCCCCCACCACATCATCACCATAAAAGCATAAAATAACCCCGTTTTATTCATATTTACTTTTGCTATTATATAATTAAACCATGTCTTCTTCCAAAAGAATTTTTCAGTTACTGCTCCCGTTTACAGTCATCATTTCTATAATGGTTATTTTTTTACTCAGCAAACCTTCAAACAGGAATATTAACCAGGCACTTACCGAAGAAGATGCCGCAGGTATCGTCAGTAACTTGCCGGAGATATCAGCGCTTCTGGTAAAATATCCACACTACTTGATTGAAACAGAAGGGCTTGACCAAAACACAAATGCCTGGAAAGTGCATGTTTACGAAATAGTTGAAGATCACACTGCTACTTACAACTGGTACAACGTCGACGTTGATACTGGTAAGGTGGATCAAGAATTTTAAATATACCGGGCTTATTTATTTCCGCTTAATTACCTTATAAACGGCTTCTTTAATGGCCTTGACATCCATCCCGTATTTCACAAGTAATTCTTTCGGTTCTCCCGATTCCCCGAAGGTATCCGGCATGCCCACAAACTCTAAGGGGACAGGATGGCTTCTTGCGAGTAGCTCTGCCACTGCCGATCCCATTCCCCCCATCACCTGATGCTCTTCTACAGTCACCACGGCTCCGCATTCCGTTGCCGCTCTGATTATCGTTTTCTCGTCCATCGGTTTGATCGTATGATTGTTTATAACCATCGACCCTATCCCCTCCTCCTGCAGTTCTTTTGCCGCTATCAGACATTCATACAAAAGCGGTCCGCACCCGATTATCGCCACCTGCTTCTTCTTATCTGTGGAATCCCAGAATATAGTGGCTTTCCCGATTTCAAAAGGTGTTTCTTGTGTAGTTATCACTGCCGTCTTTTCCCTGGCAAACCGCATATATACGGGGCCTTTAATATCTGCCGCTGCCAGCGTCGCCTTTTTAGTTTCTAATGCATCACAGGGCGCCACTACCGTCATATTCGGCAGCACCCGCATGATAGCGATATCTTCGAGCGCCTGATGTGTCGCCCCATCCGGCCCCACGGAGACCCCTGTATGAGCTCCGGCTATCTTTACGTTCAAATTTGAATATGCGACAGACACCCGTGTCTGGTCCCAGGACCTGCCGGGAGCAAACACTGCGTAAGACGATACAAACGGGATTTTTCCGGCAGCAGCCAATCCTGCAGCAATGCCCGTCATATTCTGCTCCGCCACTCCACACTCAATAAACCTTTGGGGATATTTTTTCGCAAACTCTAAAACCCGCGTGGATTCTGCCAAATCCCCTGTCAGCACCACAACTTTCGTATTTTTCTCTCCTAATTCCAAAAGTCCCTCACCATAGCCATTTCGTGTCGGCACCATTTCCGTTTCATTTCCGAAAATCATGGGATTTAAATAATTATTCATTTCACCCTTATTACACTCTCTTTCCCGTCACCCGGGCAATCATTTCTTTTTTTTGTCTTAAGGCTTCGCGGTTTTTAATCAACCTGCTTATCAGCAAAAACCACCCTCCGGCAGAAATCAGGACTTCTGCCAGCACTAAAAACGTCCCTCTGTAATCTGCTTCGCAATATCCCAATTCATAGGCAGGGCATTCAGGGAACCATTCTCCGAAAAAACTCCTGTTTATTGTCTGCGAAAGCACTGCCGCACTTACGCCCGCCAATAACCAGGCTATCGCCCCCGCCGCTATTTTTTTCCACATTCCACCGGGCATTATCCTTATAATATCATCATGTCTCCGCGCCTCCAACGATATTCCCCCTATTATTTACATCTTCTGATAATTCTTTTTTTTCTCACGCGTCTGGTCAATCTCACTCTCCTGCCGATTTTTTCCGATGAAGCGGTATATGTGGAATGGGCATGGCGGATGACTCATGTCCCCGGCCTGGCTTTCCACTCTCTTCAGGACGGCAAACAGCCATTACTGATGTGGATTTTCGGCCTATTTCAGAATTTTTTTTCCGATCCTCTCTTGGCCAGCCGCCTTGTCTCTGTCCTATTCGGCAGTTTTAACCTCTGGGGAATTTACTATCTTGCCGGGGATGTGTTCAATAGAAAAACTGCTGTCGTCTCCGTTCTGCTTTATATCTTTATCCCTTTTTTCTTCTTCTTTGACCGCCAGGCACTCATGGAATCATCTCTGGTTTCCGTCTATTTGCTGACTTTTATTTTTCTTCTCCGGTTTTACCGCAGCCCGGGTTATCTGACCGCTGCTTTCCCCGGTATCATCCTGGGTTTTGGCTTTTTAAATAAGTCCACCCCGGTATTGTTTCTTCTGGCCCTGTTTATCATCCATGCCCTGTATCTTATCCGCCGCCGGTCTCAGATAGTTTCATTTACCGCATTTACCCTGGTTACTCTCACCTGCTTTTTTCTCGTTAATATCCCCATGCTGATACAGCCGGTATTTTGGAAAACGCTCTATAGGACCGGTGATTACGCCCTCCCTCTCCCCCAACTCCTCCGCTTTCCCTTGATTACTTGGATATCCAACTTTATCAACCACCTGGAAATCCTGATTCTCAACTTTACCCCGGTAGCCCTTATAGCGGCCATCCTCGGCATCACCTCCCTGGTCAAAAATCCCGATTTTAAAAAACGCCTGCTTGTGCTCTGGATTACCATTCCCCTCCTGCTCTATTTTCTCACTATCCGCCACACCAACGATCTCTCATTCCGTTATCTCACTCCTTTTGTTCCGCTTTTAATTTTACCTGCTGCCTATTATCTCTCTTTCCGCTTCTTTCTGACCGTTGTCGCCCTGGTCCTGCCCGTATTTTTTACGCTCCAGCTGATGTTTTATCCAGTCAGTTATTTTCGTATAAAATCCCGCCTCACCCGGTATTCCTATATCGGCAGTTATGTCACCGGCTACGACACCGGTTATCAGGTCAATGCCTTAAGGTCATACATCAATGAGGTTTCCCGGGACCGGCCTATCATCCTGGCAACAGCGGTGCATACTTTCAATCCCGAATCTGCCCTGGCCGCTTATTACCGCCGCTACCCCCGTGTACAGTTTGCCTATCTTGACGGGCGGCTTATTGGGGAGGAGACTATCGGCACCATCGATTGTATTTCTTCCGATCTGCCGGTTTATTTCATCGCCAAACTGGATGATAAAGTTAATCTGGATAAATTTCTGGAAAAAGTGACAGTCATTACCAATCCCTATAATTTCGACTATTCAACCATATACACTCTGAAAACAAACTGCACCGGCCAAACTGTCCGGTTGAATCTTTCAGGGCCATGAGCACCCGGCATTTTATTATTTTGCTGGTTTTCCTCTCAGTTTTCATGTCGTATCTGATGCGGGGAATAAATCTGCCGTTTGTGGGACCTAATGCCGGCAATATGAATATGTACTCCCAGATCGCCCGCAATTATATCCGTTTCGGTTACCGGGCTCCCATAAACTCACCCTCACCTGTTTTGGAAACAAAACCACTTCTTTATCTTCATCACCCTCCTCTCACCTCCATTTTAATCTCTGTCTTCTTCCGTTTCTTCGGTGAAAACTACTCCTCCGCCCGTCTTTCCCAAATTATCCCCTCTCTCTTTTCTGCCATCCTGGCAGGTATTATCGGTTCAAAACTGTGGGGTAAAACAGCCGGTTTTTTCGGCACGGTCGTCTATACTCTCCTGCCTTCCTCTTCGGTCTTCGGCCGCATTTCCGGCTTGGAATCTTTTACTGTCTTTTGGATACTGCTTTCCGCTGTATTTCTCATAGACTTCCGCCAAACCGCACGCAATCGTTCCCTGGCTGTTGCCTCTGTTTGCCTTATTTTCGGTACCTGGACGGACTGGCCGGTTGCGTATTTTGCCGGCCTGGCAGGACTTTTCTTTATTCTAGAAAAAAGAACCCGTGCCGGATTTCTCATCTGGTCCTCCGCCGCTGCTGCCGGATTGATTTTCCTAGTCTACACGGTCATTATGGCCGGTAGTTTGTCCGATTTGATCTCCGCCATAATATCCAGAAGCGGCGGCCGACTGCTCACACTTCCGTATTGGTTGGTTAAGTGGCTGGTGATATTGGCTGTACGCGCGGGTGTGTATTTCGGACCTGTTATTATGGCCGTGTTTTTCGTCTTTCTCCTTAAATATTTCTCATTCAAATCGGACTGGAAAATGAAGTTTACTACATTGATTGGCGGGTTTGCCGTCATTAATATCCTGCTTTATCCCGAAGGCTCTTTCAGTCATCCGTATTGGATTTTTTATCTCGGTCCCTTCATCGCCCTTTCTACTGCTTACACACTTCTTCGCCTGTATAACTCGCGTCAAGTTCTGGCAGTTTCATTGGTTTTAACCTTAAGCCTCATTTGGGCCGGAAGGGTTGAGGGTTGGAAAACCCGGGAAATAGAAGCCAATCTATGGCGCTGGAAACTTGCTTCTTCCTCCCATTCCGTTCTTACCCCTTACGAATCAGTGGCTGTTAATTCCGAAGCCCTCATTGATGGGGACATTCTGGCCTATTCCTTCGGCCATGCGTCAACAATTGTCCCGGATACCGCATCTGCCCGAAACGGTTTTAGCCATTATCTCTATTCCTGCAGGGATTGCGTTTCCGATTCAGAACTTGTAAAAAATCTTTCCCGTTATACGTACAGTGTCTTTACCGCCGGTGAAGGCACAGTATATGTTTTTGACCTGGCTTCTGATCCCATACCTTTTATTCAGGCATCGCCGCCGCTTTCCCCTGTTTCTCCCCTCCCGATACAAAGACCATCACTTCTAAAATATTATTACTCCCGCTTCCTGATGCTTACCGAAGCTCCCCAACTTTAATATTACTCGTGCTCGCTTTTTATCTTTCCCCATAAAGTCCGAAGTTGGTTCAGTCCTTCTTTTCCCTCTTCAGGTTTCGGCGGTTTTCCGTGCCATTCATAATTCCCTTCCATGAAATCCACTCCTTTACCGGCTATGGTATGGGCTATAATTACAGTTGGATTTTCGGCTATTGCTTTCGCTTTTTCAAAGGCATCTGCGATTTCCCTGATATTGTGTCCGTCTATTTGAATAACCGTCCAGTTAAACGCCCTCCACTTGTCCGATAGCGGCTCCAGCGGCATCACCTCTTCCGTATATCCGTCTATCTGGATATTGTTGCGGTCCACAATCGCCGTCAGATTGTTCAGATTGTTTTTTCCGGCAAACATTACCGCTTCCCAGGTCTGCCCTTCCTGGTGCTCTGCGTCCGACATCAGGCAGTATATCCTGTACCGCTTGCCGTCCATTTTTCCGGCCATGGCATGACCTACTGCCTGGGATAATCCCTGTCCCAGCGGCCCTCCGGTATTTTCCACTCCCGGCAGCTCCCGGTAGTGCGGATGCCCTTGTAGAGGACTTCCCAATTTCCTCAGCGTCATCAGTTCCTGATGCGAAAATGCTCCTGTGTGCGCCAGTGTGGCATACCACACCGGACAGATGTGTCCGTTGGACAAAATCACCTTGTCTCTGTCCTCTTTCCATGGATCAGCCGGGTCCCAGTTCAACCCCCCGTAAAAATACAACGTAGCGAATACATCAGCCATTCCCAAAGGCCCGGCGCTGTGCCCGGACTTAGCCTCCAAAAGCATGCGGATGATATCCTTCCTTATCTCGTTAGCTCTCAACTCCAAACTTTTGATTTTTTCATCATTTATAGACATAAATTTGCTTGCAAATACATCACAGTTCAAATGCTTTTTCAGCCGGATTAAATGCATGGCTGTCGTGCTGCAGCATCATCTCAAACAATTCCAGCGATTTGACCACTTCTTCCGGACTGTTTACTACCCTGTATACCTGAAATTCCTCCGGCCGCATTCTCATGTTCGAAAGGAATGCCGCCATGATGTTTTCCCAAAATTTGCCGTATAAAATCAATGGTTTATGGTGCCCGAAATACAACCTTGCAAGACCCCAAGCCATCCCGAATTCGGATATCGTCCCCGTACCGCCCTTGAAAATCACATAAGTCTGCCCCACATCCAAAAGTGTCAGCGTCCGCTCCAGATAGTTTTGGGTCACGATTTCCTCATCGATCGGGTTTTTCTTGTCCCTGCCCTCAAACAGGGCAATATCTTTGGGGTAAAAAGTCACCCCTATCACCTTTCCTCCTACGGATTTGGCTCCTTCCGATGTGGCCCGCATTACTCCCGGCCCTCCGCCGTTAGCCACCACGTATCCCGCCTGGGCCAGTGCTTTGCCTACCCCGTATGCCTCTTTGTACAGGGGATCGTCCTCCTCCGCGTTGGCAAATCCCAGACAGGACACTGTTTTTATCATCTTCTCTTTCGTTAATGTTTTATCTTCTTTGCCGTCCGCCATGCGTTTATTGTACCATCTCAAATATCCTCTTCCACCCTACCACCGCTTCATCCGCACCGGTTTCTTCCAGTGCCTGCAAATGCTCTTTCTTTACTCCCCCGTCCACACATATTCTGAAATTGAACTTGGACTGTATTCTTAGACTGTTTAATTTCTTTATTTTCTCTATTGCTTCGACTTTAAATTCCTGTCCCCCTAATCCCGGTTCGATCGCCATCACCACCACCAATTCCAGGCTGCTTAAAAACGGCTCTATGGCTTCGACCGGTGAATGGACATCGATTGCCAGGCTTCTGAAATCGCCAGGTTCGGAAATGCTTTCCATTTGCGCAATTACTCTCTCAAACCCCATAACTGCCGCTTCCTTCGCCCAGATCAATACATTGTTTTCGGAGACCATCAGGTGCGCGTCAAATTTGAGAGGCAGGTATGGTATCAGGTCCATCTCCGCCGGTTTGATAGTCCGGTTATTGGCATATTCCCCGTCTATAAAATCGATCTGCACCCGGGAAAATTTCTTACTGTCCCGGATCTTGCGCAGCGCTTCACCCAACTCAAATACATTATCGGTTAATATCGCAGGAAATACTTGTATCATTTTCCCGTAACAAATTTACCTTTTATATCTTCCATCTCCACAGGCCCGAATTTTCTCGAATCGTTGCTATAAATGGGGTTATCACCCAAAATATAAAATTCTTCATCTTGTAATACCACTCCGTTAATCTGCTCTCCCGGAACCCCGGCCACTCTGCCGATCATATCCAGGCCGATTATCCCTTCCACTCCCTGTTCTCTGAAAGAGATTACATCACCTTTTCGGGGCTCCTCTGAAATATAAGCCAGCTTGTAAATTAAGTGATACGTTTTATCTTTATAAGCCGGTTCCATGGACCTACCCTGAACTTTTACCAAAGTCAGTACCCAAGTCTGAATCAATATTATAAATAAAACAACAATTGCGCCGGATATTACCAAATATCTCACAGTTATAATTATATTCCCCTACACGTTTATTTTTCCAATACACCTACTTGCTCAATTCCGCAGTCAGCGGATCGGTCGGAGCTTTATCGGAAGCAAGCGTCTCCCCGACTCTTACCACCTGTTCCACCAGCCGGTTGGTGTACCCCCACTCATTGTCATACCACGCCAGCACTTTCACCAGGTCCCCGTCTATCACCTGCGTAAATTCCGGATCTATTACCGCACTGTAAGTACTGCCTACAATATCCGACGAAACGAGGTGTTCCGGCACTCCGTCCACCCCCGCCATACCCAGTATTCCTTTGTAAAGTGGGTGTCCCGTCGCCGCCTTCAGGGCCTCATTCACTTCCTCTCTTGAGGTGGGTTTTTTCACCAGAAACACAAAGTCCGAGATAGACCCCGTAATTACGGGTACCCGCAGGGAGATCCCGTCAAACAATCCCTTCAGTTCCGGTATTACTTCCGTGGTGGCGATCGCCGCCCCGGTGGAAGTCGGGACGATATTCATGGCCGCGGCTCTGGCCCGCCGTAGGTCCTTATGCGACCCGTCCTGCAGCACCTGGTCATCGGTGTAGGCGTGTACAGTGGTCATCATAGCCTTGGCCACACCGAATTTGGAATGTAGTACCGCAGCTACCGGCGTCACACAATTTGTCGTGCAGGAGGCGTTTGATAACACTTCTCCTTCCTTATATTCATTGACGCCCAATACATAAGTCCCTACGTTCCCCCCCTTGGCCGGCGCCGAAATCACTACCCGCTTTGCTCCGGCTTTGGCGTGTTTAGCCGCCCCTTCCTCATCCACAAATTTCCCGGTAGATTCAATCACCACCTCTACTCCGTATTTACTCCACGGCAACTTTTCTGGATCCTTCTGCGCCAGGACCGGAATTTTCAGTCCCATGCTCTTGACTATCAGGTAACCTATTAAAGGATCCGCGTCCGTTACCTCTTTAGCCGCTTTCACCTGTTCGCCCTCTACTTCTATTTCAAATCTGCCGTATGTCGTGTCCTGCATTAAAAGGTGTTTCCATCCCTCCACTTCCATGGAACCTGATGTATTGATAGCCGCAAACTGCATTTCCCCCGCGTGTTTCAGAAGTCCCACCCGCATCGCCAGTCTTCCGATCCTGCCAAACCCATTGATAGCAGTCTTTACCATATTTTCACTATACAACAGTCTTCATAAAAAAAGCGTAAGAAAGTACCAGTCCGATTCCCGTTATCCCTACTGCACAAAAAGCCAGGCTTCATGCTTGGTTTTTTTGTGCAATAGAAGAATTAAGAAACAACCCTATAGTTGTTTCGATAGCCTCATTCGTATACAATCCATATATGGAAAAAGAAAACCACGATGATAGCAATCGCCAAAGCAATGAACAAAGTCCAAAAATGGAATTTGATCCAGTACCTTTCTCCGACCTTGTGTACTGGAAAGCAAAAATTTTTTTAGCAAGTTTAGGTATTTATAACCGTCCAAAAGTATTAATTGCCCAACATCCTGAAAATCCGAAAAGAGCTTCTGAAATAGAAGTTGTTCGTAGAAAACAAATACAAGAAGGTGGTGAGAGCAAGGAAAGAATAAAGGGTAAAATTAAAGCTTTCCATCGGGATTGTGACGTTTATCTAATCCGGCGAAATTTTGACGACACATTTCTGAATAACACACCTGTCAATAGATATACTTCATCACGCACTCATACAAACTGGAAAATGTTTATAGAGGCAGGCTTACCAACTTATAATACATTGAGAGTCGCCCGAGATGGATCCTTGCTGGTTACTGATGAATGTGCTGATGGCAGCAGAATATATGGAAATCCTGATTTCTGGGTTAGTCTTAGAGATGGTAAAACCTTACGAAGCAATATAGATACTAAAATTGATAACTTATTTATTGACCTTACATCTCCTGAAAATATCGGTTCAATTAAACAAAGGGCCGATGAGATTGCTGAAAAAGCTACAAATAATCGAATTAATCTGCCAAAATATGACCCACTCGAACTTATTGTCCATCCCAATGGATTATGGGATCTAAAAACTCTTGATGTTGCGGAAACTTGGCAATCTGAGACCGATTACGAAATATTCCAAACAAAACAATCGAATTCATCCTGTGGGGAATATTTATTAGCTTACCTTCAAAGAACCCGTAATGAACTGTTAGCTTACCAAAAGAAAAGTTTATTAACGAAACTTTCCGGATACATGAAATATCGAATAAATGTTTTAAGAAAAAACATTTGGATTATAATCCAAACAAATCGTCCTTAATTATAATTTTTATACTCCCCTTCTTTTATCCACTAATCCTCCGAGGTAATTTGCCTTGTATACCGTCTTCTCTTCTTGGAGAATAACTTCTTCGCCTAAATATCTGTCTACTTCCCCTTCCCATTTATTCCGATAGGTCAGGTTTCCTTTCTTAAACTCTTCCGGTCCCCGGTAAGGATGCTCTTCCGGCATCTGCATTAATGCTTCCCTTAATATTCCATATACAATATCCGGGTTCACTCCTTCTTCCACCCATCCGTAATAAACCATCATCCATTCAACTTTCCCATAATTCAAAACCACAATCCGTCCTCCGTACGGCTCACCACCGAAAAAGTTATCATGCATTTTTCTACTTCCCTGTTCAAAAACGATTGAAGTTGATCCGTCTGGTTCTTTCGTTCATTCTTTTTCATCCCCACCAGCATACCCGGCTTTGTTTGCTGCTACCAGAAATTCCCTTAATCCTTCAATACCCATTTGCTACCATTTTACTATTACTTATATCTCTATTTCATTGAAAATAGGTTCTAACACCTGCCTGCAGGTTTACCCGCCGGCAGGAGAGCAGACAGGAAGTTTACCAGTTACAAGCATCTAAACTGCTTGTAACCAGCCCCTGCAAAATAGCTTCCATACGAAACTAATTTGGATATAAAGACAAATGTGCAATCTGGGCAAAATGGCTAATGTTGAGCGTAACCAATGTGGCGTTCAATTCTATAGCTGAGGCAGCAATTATGTAATCGGGAGCACCAAGGTTTTTATTCATATCTCGGAATAACTCACCGGCGCGCCTGGCTATTCCTTCCGTTAGCTCAACTTTTTGGAAAAAGCTAAGAAATTCGTTAATTTTTTTTGCAATTTCTGGTTTTGAGGTGCTTTTACCGGAAAACAATTCAAAAATCACGATAGTGGGAAGATATAATTCAGTGTCTTTTTCTAACCTGCCCAACAACTCTTCCCATTTCATCCCCCCTCTCAGATAATCTATAAGGATACTAGTATCTATTACTAGCTTCATAATTCCTTATCCCACTGCCCTAAAAAGTCGGAAGCACCCGTTCTCCTAAGGGGATTATCCTCAAAACTATAATCTCTTAAGATACCTCTAACTTTTTGGCTTGCTCTTAATAAATCGTTCCAATTAATCTTTGATGTTTTGGGAATCATTAAGGCTACTTCCTTATTATCTTTCACTATGACTACTTCTGCTCCCAGGGCAATTTTATTTAAGAGTTCAAAAAAATTATTTCTTGCTGATGTTGCTGACAATCTAATCGTGCTCATGTTGAGGATATTATCAAGTAATGTACATCATGTCAACATGGATTTTGAAAAAAGTTCATACATTTTCCATCCAAGTCTAAATAAAATAAGTTCCAACACCTGCCTGCCGGTTTACCCGCCGGCAGGAGAGCAGGCAGGAAGTTTACCAGTTACTATCTCAATCCCCACTCTTGATCGTAGCTGACAGGCAGCAGGTTGCCTTTTCGTGCAGCTTACGCAGCCCCGCCCAGGTATATTTTTTTATTTCTCGGTTTTTGGCGGGGTGAGTATGCAGATAATGCCGGGGGTAAAACTTGAAACATAAAGAAAGAGCAGCCTGCTGCCTAAAACCATCAGGACGTCTTTACAGCTTCCAAACCCACAAGCGTCCCGGCTGCCAGAAACTCCAGCATCGCTCCCCCGCCCACGCTTACCCAATCGAACTTATCCCTTAATCCGTATTTTACTATGGCAGATTCCCCGTCTCCACCCCCCAACACTTTATACGCCCGGCCGTTGTTGGCAATTGCCGTCATAATTTCCTTAGTCCCTTTCTCCGCTGCCGGATCTTCAAACTTACCCATCACACCCGCTACCACTATGACATCCGCTTTTTCAATTTCACTCTTAAACATTTCGATTGTCCCCTCATCCAGATCAAGCATGTCTTCTCTCAACTTTGCCAGCATGAAATTATTCGGAATTTTATAGTCATATTTGCTGTATTCTGCCGGAATCCTTCCCCCTAAAATCACTTTGTCAAACCGGGGTGCAAGCCTGACTGCATAACCCAGCTTGTCTTTTACTTTTATTCCCGATACGGCCAAAAGCTTCCTTCCCGGCTTGTTAAGTACTTGCGAAAGCATCTCCATTTCTTTGGCAAATCTCAAACCTATACACACTTCTTTTTCCTGGTTGGCCATGACCTCGGGCAATGCGCAGATTGATGTATGTCTCCTGTGGCTGGTGGCGAAAGCTTCGTTTACATATATATCAAATCCTTCAGCCAGCTCCCGGGCCATTTGTTCACTGTTTTCTTCTTCCCGGGGGTCCTCTCTGATATCTCTGATTGTCTCCACCCCCAACTGTTCGGCCACCCACTCCCTTCCTTCATGACCGATCACTTTTATTCTCCCCGCTCCCTTTGACTCCAGATAGGAAACTATTTCTTTTGCCGCCAGAAACCTTTGTCCTGACTCACCCGCCTCTACTTCCAGGTCCGCCCGAACCAGTACCTGTTTCCCCTCCGTCTCTACCTCACTGATTATCTTTATGTTTTTCATATACCGCCTTCTCAAATCTTTCGATTTTCTCCAATCTCCTCAGATATTTGTCCGATTCCACAAATTCCGTTTCAAGAAACTTTTCCACCAGTCTCAATGCTTCCTCTTCCGTCGCATTATCCGAAGCCAGGGCCAGTATGTTGATATTGTCATCTTTTCTCGCTGCGTGCACCTGGTCTTCGGCAAACCCCAGTCCGCACCGGATACCTCTGACTTTATTTGCCGCAATATCCACTCCCACTCCGCTGCCGCAAATAACAATCCCCCTGTTTCCGGCAGGGTTTTGCGCTGTTTTTTGGGCTACTTCAATTGCAAAATCCACATAATCATCATCCCGCTGATATTCAAATGTTCCCACATCTTCAAATCCGTATTCCCGGCCTTTTAAAAACCGGCTTATCGTCCCCTTAAGTTCAAATCCCCGGTGATCCGCCCCGATATAAATCATTGCCCTATCTTAATACATACCCGCCGTTAATATCCAGACATGTTCCTGTAATATGCGCCGCTTCTTCCGATGCCAAAAAATAAATTCCGGCCGATATATCCTCCGGTTCCGCCATTTTTCCCAGAGGAATCGCTGCTATTCTCTGCTCTAGTTCAGAGGGTCCCCATCCTTTGTTCCCCATATCCGTGTTCACAATTCCCGGTGCCACGCAGTTTACCCTGATTCTCGGCGCCAGGGCCATGGCCATGCTTTTGGTAAAACTCCACACTGCGCCCTTGCTGGCCGCGTAAATCGGATCCATACTACCTGCCTGGGCAGCTGTCGAACACAAATTTACCATCGATCCCCTTTCCATCATCTCCAGTATTTTTTTTGTGCACAGATACACCCCCAGCTCATTGACTTTTATAACGTTTTCCATATCCTCCCTTTCATACCCCTGTAATCTTTTATCCAGCAAAATTCCCGCGTTGTTTATCAGGCAGTCCACCCGGCGGCAGTCCCGGTGAGCCGTCTCAAATCCCCGGGAAATGCTTTCCCAGTCGGTTACATCCAGCTGGTAATAACTAACATTCTCAATTTCCGGTCCGGGAGAATTTCTGTAAAAGGCGACTACTTTCCAACCGTTTGCCGCAAATTTTTTCGCCGTTGCCAGTCCTATCCCCCTCGCCGCCCCCGTAATAAAAACCACCTTTTCCATCATTTAAATAATACTACATTTCATACCCGGTCGCATAAAGGAGTTGTGGATATATTTTTTCACTAGCTTACGCAACCCCGCCCGGTATAAATATTAAAATGACAAAGGTATTTGGCGGGGTGAGTATGCAGGTAACATCAGGAACAAATGCGCATTATTACGTATAAACAGCAGATGATTACCGATAGTGAAAAAATATATCGAGACGCCTGAATTACCTGTCCGGCAACAACGTAAATCATGCGGTTGCCAATAGTTGCTGTAAAATCACAAGTGGATGAAAAAATTCGCCCCCGTGATTATTATAGGAATTTTTTCACTTGCCGGTTTGTCGGCGCTCATCCACCCCGGTCTTTATACCGCCCATGACATCTGGCACAATGTCGCCCGTCTGTATCATTATCAGCAAGCTGTTTCCGACGGTCAGTTTCCCCCTGCCTGGATCGGCACATTGGCTCAGGGGTACGGTTATCCCTTGTTTATTTTTTCTTACCATCTCCCCTGGCTAATCGCCTTGCCGTTCCTGAGTGCGGGCCTTTCCATTCCTTCCGTCCTCAAGCTGCTTTTTTTCCTGTCTTTTTTTCTTTCCGGGCTTTCAATGTTCTCCCTTGCCAGGCATCTCACCCGCTCCCGCAAGGCAGCCGTCTTGGCTTCCATCCTCTACCTTTGGGCGCCTTACCGTTTTTATATCATTTTCGTCTCCGCTTCCATGGGAAGCGCCTGGGTTTTTGTTTTTGCACCGCTGCTTCTGCTGGGATTCTATTTGACTTCTATTCCCCTCATCGCTTTTGCTTTGGCGGGAATAATTCTTTCCCACTTTATTGGCCTTTTCACCTTCCTTCCTGTTGTTGCCTTATTTTTCCTCTGGCTTCTTTTTTCTTTTCCTTCTCCACTTCGTTTAATTAAATCGGGTGTTTACGGCATCCTGTTAGGACTTTGTCTTGCTGCCTTCTACCTGATTCCGGCTGTCCGTTATAGCCCGCTCACTATCAGTCGCGATTCTACCAAAGGTTTCTCACAGATTTATACCAATAATTTTGTATATCTCAAACAGCTTATCTATTCCCCCTGGGGATACGGACCTGTTTCCCACACAGCCAAAGACGGTGAAGTCTCGTTTCAAATAGGTATAGCCCATTGGGGATCCGTGATCTTACTGACCCTACTGCTTACAATTAGGCGCACCCGGCACAGCCGGCTGCTTTCACTGGGTCTAATTCTTTCATTCCTTATCAGCGTTATCGCCATGCTTGATGTTTCCCGTCCCTGGTGGGATCTGGCCCAAAAAATCCTGGTTCTCGATTATCCTACCCGCTTTCTCTCTCCCGCTTTGTTTATTTCCTCTCTTTCAGCCGGAGTAGCTTTCCTCCTGTCGCCGGCAAAACTTCGCCTGCCATTACTTTCCTTACTTATCGTATTAACCCTTTACGCCAACCGCAATCACCTTCGTGTAAACCTGTATTCAGATGAACCTGTCGCCACTTACTTTACCTCCGAACTCACCACCAACACCCACCACGAATATTTTCCTCTGTCCGCTGATGCTAGGCTCCTGGACCAGCCTTCGCCGCCTACGGAGCCTTATCTCTACCTTTCACAGTTTATGCAGTCAACAGATACTTTTTTCTTTAGTGCCGCCACGTCGTCCGCCTCGGTAGTTTCCCTTCGGCAGGTGGATTTTCCCGGTCAGACTCTATATCTGGACGGCAGAAAGATAAATTACTCCCCGGACACCCGCGGCCGGATCAGTCTAAATCTTCCCGTAGGAACCCACTATGTATACGTCCGCTATTACCCTACTTTTCTCATGCAGCTCTCGCGTCTCATTTCTCTTGTCAGTCTGGCAATAGTTTTGTATCTGGCAGGTAAAAAAATTATCAGACAAAATAGGACTCATAACGGATATGTCTAAAAAATTAAAAGTTATTGCCGTCATGCCGGCATACAACGCCGCCAGGACTCTTACCAAAACATACCGGGATATTCCTGTCGGCACAGTCTCTGAAGTTCTGGTCGTGGATGATGGCTCACGCGACGCGACAGTCCGGGTGGCCCGCCGGCTGGGACTTAAAGTAGTGGTGCATCCCCGAAACCGGGGGTACGGAGGAAACCAAAAAACCTGTTATACCCTGGCCCTTTCCCAGGGAGCGGATGTAGTAGTCATGATCCACCCCGATTATCAATACGATTCCGCACTCACTGGCGAGCTTGTCCGGCCCATTCTTCAGGGCCGCTTCGATATTATGCTCGGATCCCGTATCCGTACGCGCGCCGAAAGTGCGAAGGGCGGTATGCCGCTTTATAAATATTTCAGCAACCGTTTTTTGACACTTCTGGAAAACCTGGTTCTGGGCCAGAATCTGTCGGAATACCATACCGGCTTCAGAGCATATTCAAGGCAAATTCTCTCCCGGCTCCCATTTCACCGCTATTCGGACGATTTTGTTTTCGACCAGCAGATTCTCCTGGGTGCAATCGCAGCCGGTGCCCGGATAGGTGAAATACCGGTTCCGGTGCGTTATTTTCCCGAAGCATCTTCCATCAATTTCCGCCACGCCGCTGTTTACGGTCTGTCCATATTGCGCGACCTCACCCTCCACCTCCTCACCTCAGGCAAGCGCTTCCTCCGCTAATAATCCTTAAGGTAACTTCTACTTAAACCCCTTCACCAATTCCCTCAGCACATATTCCGGATCCTGGGCCAGTACCAGATTTGAAGCCAGTCCGGCTCCTTTGGCCCCCAGTTTCAGCCCTACCCGGATATCTTCCGCTGACTTCACCCCAGCCCCTATTAAAACCGGTACCGCTCCTGCTGCTTTGACCACTTCACCTATAACTTCCTGCTTCTCGGTACTGACGGACTTTTCCGCGCTTCCCACAAGTTCCGGCGGTTCATACAAAATATAATTTGGTTTCATACCGGCAGCTTTTCTGGCTTCTTGGGCGTCTCCCGCGCAGACGCATGTCTGAAAGGCCATTCCGGCGGTTTCCTCCAAAATCCACTTCAACGCGTCTTCATTTATTTTGTGTTCCGAATGGCTAAGCAGGGTTCCGGTTGCCCCTGCTTCTTCTACCGCCTCCCGGGTCACCCGGCCGGTATTTTTACCCTGCCCTACAGCGTCAATATGCTGCACCCAGCATTCTACCCCGGCAGCCACACAGTCTTTCAGGTCCACCAGCTGCGGTACTGCAATAATCCGTATATTTTCTTCCTGCGCTACCCGCCTGCACATAGCTGCCAATTCCACCGCCCTGTTTCCCGTCGCCTCTTTATAGGTTTTGAAATTTACGATAATCATCCCTTCAATCCTTCAACCACTCTTCTCCCTACAATTCCGGCTAGTCCCCAAATCGCCGGCAGCCATAAGGGAATTCCTCCCCAGACAGGAGCCGCATAAGTCCATGCTCCTCCGCTGATAGCTATCATATCCCCTACCGGTCCGATAACGGCAGGTACGAAAAACCAAAACTCATCTCCTTTTCTTTTATCCCAGGCAACTATCAGTACCGCTCCTGCAGTTAACAATAGAGTCAGTTTTACCGGATAAATCCACCCTATTGCCATCATTAAAGCAAAAGCGATGGCAATTCCGACCCATACTTCCCATCTGTCTTTCCAGGTATTTTTTTGTTTTTTCGCCATATCTTTATTCTACAATAAACTTCCCCTTCATCCCCCTTGCCTTATGGTCTTCCACCGAGCAGTAGTATTCAAATGTCCCTTTTTTATTTGCAGTAAACTCCACTTCCTCCTCCTCTCCCTCACCGATTACATTCGTCTGAGCCTCAAACGCGTCAAGGTTCCAATCGTGCATCCCATCCATGCTTTCAAAAACCAACCGGATTGTTTCCCCTTTCTTGACCCGGATTTCCGCCGGATCAAACTTGAAATTG
>LCNU01000012.1 GCA_001001375.1 Candidatus Amesbacteria bacterium GW2011_GWC1_47_15
GCTTTTTGATGTATTTCATCATTGGGATTTTTTTGACCATATTTCCCCCTGGGAGCAGAAAATTTATTCGAAATTGTTTTTTGACAGGGACCCGGAAAACCCCGTGCCGGTGGAAAAATTGTTGAAACATTTTGAAAGGTTCGGGGCATTTAAACAACTGGCGGTGCATTATCTCTGGGAAGATTTGTGGTGGAAACGTAAGAACGAAAGTATTCCCTGGATGGAAAAATTGATCAGAATTTAAATTTCCAGGGAGCGAAGATGTTCGAATCTTTTTCTTTACGAAGTCTTACGGGGTACCTATATAACCTTGAGGTACTATTTATAAGATCGTATTATGTTGGCTTTGATAATGCTGGTGGCGGCAGGCTTAGGAATGGCATACTTTGCCACTGAAAATGTGGTATCCGTACCTATAACCATGGCCGGAAGTCCGGTGGGGCAATTTCCACTGTATGTAATAGTATTGGGATCCGTACTGGCCGGATTGCTTTTGGCCTGGGTGATCAGCCTGGTGAACGGATTATCGTCTTCCATGAAGATTTTGGGGAAGGATTCGGAGATAAAACGGACGCAAAAAACACTTGAACAGATGCAAAGAGAAAACCATGATTTGGAGTTGGAAGTAGCCAGGCTTAAGGGACAAGTCCCGGAAGAGCCAATCCGGGATATCGAGGAAGCACAAGATGAAGAGGTCAGACCTTCGGTGTGGGATAGGGTCAGAGGCGGTTACCAAAGAACCTAAAACGTTATAATATCGGGGTATGGGGAAGATGCTGGTAATCGGGGGGTCCAGGTTTGTGGGGCCAATACTTCTGGAACTGCTTTTGAAAGATAAAAACGAGGTGACAGTGTTCAACCGGGGTAATTTGCGGGCGGAGTATAAAAATACACGGTTTGTAAGAGGAGATAGGAAGAAGGGTTTTGCCCAATTAAAGGGAGAAAAATTTGATACCGTATACGATATGTGCGCATATACGGGAGAAGATTCGGAAAATCTATTACACCAGGTGAAGTTTGATTTCCTGGTACATTTCGGTTCAGTGGCCTCGTACAGCCGGCCGGTAATCTTTCCTGTAAGAGAATCACACGCCCGGGGAGAGTGGTCGTCCGGAGATTATGGTCGGGGGAAAGCTGAATGTGAGGCGGTACTGGAAAAATCGGGAATCAAATATGCTACCTTGCGGCCAACCTATATCCTGGGAGATAAAAATTATGTGGACCGGGAAAAATTTATTTACCGGAAACTTCTAGCAGGGGAGGAAATACTGATTCCGGGAAACGGCCAGGCTTTAAATCAATTTGTGTTTTCGGACGAGGTGGCTGAAAGCCTGCATCTTTTGGGTAAGAAGAGAGCGGAGGGGGCATTCAACTGTGCGGGGGATGACTATATTTCCCTGGTTGACCTGGTGGGGGAAATGGGTCGGATCTGCGGGTATGAGGCGCGGATAAAGTTTGACCCGGAGCACGATGGGGAGAATTTGGACGAGTCGTTGTTTCCTTTTTCCAATGAGAACTTTGTATTTGATAACGAAAAAATCAAAAAGAAGCTGGGAGTAAAATTTTTTCCGCTTCTTGCAGGACTAAAGAGGGATTGGGAAAAGCATTACAAGGTGGTATGCTAACGAGTATGGAAGAAACCGGGATATGTCCAAAGTGCGGAAGCCCTCTGGGGCCGGTGCAGGAAACCAAGACCGGGAGAAAACTGCAGAAATGCAGCACGGCCGGACCTTATGACCCCAAGTCCAAACCGACGGGGTGTACATATGTAAAGTGGCTGGCGGTGGAACCGCAGCTGCTGGATGAAAAATGCCCCAAATGCGGAAACCAATTGGTGCTGGCGGTGACAAGATTCGGCAAAAAAATGAAAAAGTGCAGTACCGGGGGGTGGGATGCCGTGGCGAAAAAGGCGACAGGCTGCGATTATGTGGAGTGGCTAACCGGAGTGAGCAAAGAACTGGATGAGAAGTGCCCGGAATGCGGAAACAAACTGGTACTTTATACGACCAGCGCAGGAAAGAGGATGAAGAAATGTTCGACGGGAGGATGGGACAAGGAGACGAGGAAACCTACGGGATGTAAATATGTAGAGTGGCTGAAACCCGGGGAATCCGAAACAGACAGCCAGGGAGAAGAGTTTTTGCCGGTACAAGAGTAATAAAGCCGGTAGCCGTTTTCCCTCCGGGCCGGGGGAGCGATAATACCAGGTGTTAACAAGTAAGCCGGGTATATAATCGACTCTTATGGCGGAAATACATAAGTGTTTTTTTCTGGAGAACGATATCTGTAAACGCAGATTTTTTTTGGGAGGTCCGGTACGACTAAAAGAGTTGAGGGGCAGAGTACCCCGGTATATATCCGACGGACTTTACCAGGCTGTGCTTCAGGAGATAAGCCGACAGCCATCGGCCGCAGAGAAAAGGGGTGTGCAAATGGTGTGTACAGCGGCGGAATCAACAGCGGCGCAGAAGGAGTGCGACGGCCAATTTGCAAACGGAGGTTTCGGATCATGGGGAAGACCGGCAAAAGATGTGGAGAAAGAAATCAGGAAAATGATAAAAAAAGCCGCAGAAAACAAGCCTCATGAATAAGAAAAAACATATTATTGAAGTAAAAAATCTGGAGAAAAGATATAACAAAGCACCCGGGAATGCGGTGGACGACGTGTCCTTTTATGTTGAGGAGGGGGCATTTTTTTCGCTTCTGGGGCCAAACGGGGCCGGGAAGACGACGGTGATTTCCATTTTGACCACGATTTTGTCCAAGACCTCGGGCGAGGTACAAATTGCCGGTTGTAACGCAGAAACTCAGGCAGACAAGGTGCGGGAGAGTATCGGGGTGATATTTCAAAACCCCAGTCTGGACGGCAACCTGACGGCGGAAGAAAATATCCGGTTTCATGCCAATCTTTACGGACTTTTTCCTTATAGGCCGAGGTTTGTGATGATGGATCCTGCATACCAGAAGAAAGTGAGGCAGCTGGCGGAAGTGATCGGTCTCCAAAACGATATTTTCCGGCCGGTAAAAACACTTTCGGGAGGTATGAAGCGCAAACTGGAGATTATAAGAAGCCTGATGCACCGACCCAAAGTGCTTTTCCTGGACGAGCCTACGACGGGGCTTGACCCTATCAGCCGGGCGAACCTATGGCAGTACCTGCAGGAAGTCCGCAGGAAGGAAAATACCACCATATTTCTGACCACTCACTATCTGGAAGAGGCGGAAGGAAGCGATTATATCTGCATTATTAACAAAGGGAAGATTGAGGCCAAAGGGACTCCTGCCGAGATTAAAAAAGTCCTGATCGAGAAATATATTTCCGCTGACAGCGGCGACAGGCAAAAGCTCATACAAGAACTGAAAGCTAAAAAAATAAAGTTTGCAGGGACAGGGCCTTTTCGCATGGAGCTGGACGGAAAAAGTGCACACGAGCTGATAGCTGGCATTAAGACACCCCTGACAGACCTGCTGATATACAACCCGACTTTGGAACAGGCATATGTTCAGATTATCAGCAGAGATCTAAATGAAAAATAACCTGATCGCCATATCGGCCATAGCCGCGCGGGACATGACCAAACTTTTCCGGGACAAAACCCGGATTTTGGCCAGCTTTATCTTTCCCATCATATTCATCGGAGTACTGGGTACGAGTCTGCAGGCAAATTTGCAGGGGAGCTTGCCCTACAATTTCCTGACTTTCGTATTCCTGGGGGTAACGGCTCAAACTCTGTTTCAGTCCACAGCTTCAGGAATAATATCCCTGGTAGAAGACAGGCAAAACGATTTTGCCCAGGAAATGTTTATCGCACCCATATCCCGGTACGCGATTATAATGGGAAAAATTGTCGGTGAGACCGCGGTGTCCCTGGTGCTGATATTGGGAATCCTGGCGTTCGGTATCGTGACGGGAATTCCATTGAACCTGCCGGGAGTGGTTAAACTGATCCCGTTTTTCCTGCTGATTGCGGCATTCGGGGGAGCATTCGGGATGATTGTCATGGCGAATATCCGGGAGCAAAGATCGGTGAACCAGCTATTCCCGTTTTTAATTTTTCCCCAGTTTTTCCTGGCGGGAGTGTTTAATCCCATTAAGCAGCTGCCTTTACCGCTTTTGGTGGCCTCGCGGATTGCGCCGATGACATATGCGGTAGATCTTATCCGAAGCGTGTATTACAGCGGAAGTCCGGAATACCAATATGCGGTGTTGTTTAATCCGTGGCTAAACCTGGCGGTCGTGGCCGGATTGTTTGCCGTATTTTTTACCGCGGGGACATATTTGTTTGTAAAAAACGAAAAAAACAGATAAACGGGGTGCAGAGTCGGTTTGGAATTTGAAACAGGGGACAAGAATGTGCTACAGTAAATATCATGAGAAAAATGATAACGGTCATGGTTTTAGCGGCAGTATTTCTGGCGGCCGGGACGGGCGGGGCAATGGCTGCTACCTACGATATCAGCTATGACGGGAATGCTTTTACGCCTGCGACTCTGACAATAAACCTTAATGACACGGTGGTTTTTACAAACAACGGCAGTACGATTTTGGAGCTGGCATCAAACCCGCATCCCACCCACACCGACTGTCCGGTGTTAAACGTGGGCATGATTGGTGCTGGCAATTCAGCTGAAGCTACCTTTGCAACTTCCGGTGAGTGCGGATTCCACAACCATTTACTGTCTACCCAGGCGGGAAGCATCACGATCACGAATTTGGTGGCCCCGACTCCCACCGCGGGACCGACAGCGACACCGGCGGCAGGCATTGGCGGGTCGGATACGGACACAACAACAGACGAAACACTGACACAATCCGGGAGCACCGAGTGGACGGTATATACATTACTAATGGGAACAGGACTGATACTGGCGGGCTGGGGAACTAAAAAATTGTTTCAGGGAAACGCTTAGCGGGAAGAGACCAGTCGGCTATATACAACCAGGCGGTGGGTATAATCGTCGGTTTCAGGATCTAAAGCTCCATGGCAAGTGACCAGATTGAGCCGGGGGACGGCATCCCCCAGGTAAACTTTGGAGATGGGAAAGTTTTCCCGGGTGTAGACGCTGACATCTTCGACTACAAACTGCAAACGGCGGCCGGACTCCAAAGTGACGTGGACATAATCGCCCTGATGAAGGCGGCGGAGGCGGTAAAAAACGGCGGGTCCGTAGATCCACTTGTAATGCCCGGCGACTACCGCGCTGCCGGGCTGGCCGGGCAGGGGACCAAGTTTGTACCATGAAGCGTGGTTTTTTGAAGTGGGCACGATCTGGGTGCGGTCAACACCGAGTCCTTCAGAATCAATATACGCGTCCAGACCGATTGAAGGAATGGAAAGGGAGAACTGATCAGACTTCCTGGAAGCAGTTGCAGGGACGTGCGGGGGAGCGGAGAATTTGCTGGGGGGAACTGAAGTAGGAGTGGGGGAGATACCGGGTAGGACGGCGGCTACACTTAATAATAAAGCCAGCAGGGAGGAAGTCACTTATTTAGGGAATCGGGTCAGAAGTGTAACAATTTCGTAAGAAAATTACCAGAAGTAAATTCCTTAAGTTGACAAATGAAAAAAAGCAGGCGGGTTTGTTGGCCGCACTCAAGGTAAGAGACTGGTATACTGATGGCTTATGGCAGGCAAAACAAGAATATATGAGAAGGGAACGGTTAAAGCGGTATGGATCGAACCGGGTACGGGGGAAAGGATTTATTCCAAAATGTTTGACAGTGAACCAGCGGCAGTGGAATTTGCCAGAGGCAAACAGGATTATGTAATTTATTCGCTGGTCAGACAAAAAAAAATGACGGACTTTGAATGGATTCTGCTGCCGTATGGACGGCACAGAATATACCTTAAACTGATGAAAATTTACTGGAAGCACAAAAGTGCGGTCTTGAAATTGTTTGAGATAATGGACAGATGAAATCAGACAAACTAACTCCTGAAGAAGAAGGGGTAATTGTCCACAAAGGTACGGAGGCACCTTTTTCGGGGGAGTATGACGAACATTTTGTAGCCGGAACGTATGTATGCCGAAGATGCGGCACACCTTTATACCGGTCCGATGACAAGTTCCGGTCCGGGTGCGGGTGGCCAAGCTTTGACCAGGAAATTTCCGGCGGGGTAATGAAAATTGCCGACGAAGACGGGGTAAGAACGGAGATTCAGTGTGCAGCCTGCGGGGCGCATCTCGGACATGTTTTTACGGGGGAGAAGTTTACGGAAAAAGACACCCGCCACTGCGTCAATTCCGTCTCGCTAAAATTTGTCTCTGGAAAAAACACATGAACAGAAAGTCCGGAAACGTGGGAGATATATGAAGCAGCGGCGCGTCTGGTGTATTAGGCAGGGAATTGGTATATATTGGGTAAAATGCGGACAAAAAGCCAACAAATTCTCCTATGGACGGGGATGGGGATATGGTTCGGAGCACTTTTGGTCAGGTCCGTCCAGCACGTGTACAGGATTGTAAAAGAAGCGGGGGAGCAGCCTACCCTGTTACATGAGCAGATCCGCGGCTGCGGGGATGCAAGTAAAGTGGCAAGCGACGAGCAGAGGGAAGTATTTAACTACAGAACATTGGGAGAAGAATGCGACGCGCTTTAAACATCGGGCTTTGCGGACTACTGCTCCTTAATATGGCCTATGTAATATCGGGAGTAAGGAGATATCCCATGAACAGCATAGATGTTGTCGGAATCTGGCTACTGAAGGCCAAGGCGATGTTTTCCGAGAAGAAAATAGTTACGTCCGTACTGAAAAACCCCAAATACAGCTATTCCCATCCGCAATACCCCCCCTCACTACCGTTTTTGGGTTGGGGGGTTTATGAATCGGGGGGCAGGATTGACGAAAGGCGGGTGCTTCTGATTTACCCGGCGGTATACGCCGCCATTTTAACCCTGACTTACGGGGTGATGCGAAAATTGAATTGGGGACAGACGGAAAGCCTGGCTCTTACGTATATGTATTCAATGTTTTCACCACTTTTGGCGCAGGCAGGAAGAAAGCAGGCCGGCAACGCGGACATCTGGCTGACGCTGATTTACTGGGCAATGCTATTTTTATTCTTCGCCGGGAAAACAGGAAAATTACGCAGGGTTGTGGCGCTGCTTTCAGGGGCGGCGGCACTGATTAAAACCGAAGGGATACTATCGGCGGCGGCTATATTGTTTATACCGGGAAAGAGGAATGACAAATTAATATGGACAGCGGCGGCACTGGCACCATTTGTATTATGGGAGGGAGCAAAAAAAATATGGGGAATAGAGGCGGACTACGGATTGCACTGGCCGGGAGCGGGAGGAGGGGCATCCCGGGCGGCGGCTGTGGTATTGGGGACAGCCAAGGAGATGGCTAATGTCAGAAACTGGTATGTTTTCTGGCCGGTAATGGTTTTGGCGACAGCGGGCGGGAAGGTCAAAGAACGGCCCAGGCAATTTGCCCTACCGGTACTGTTAATAATGGCGGCCGGTA
Organism: Candidatus Amesbacteria bacterium GW2011_GWC1_47_15; assembly: GCA_001001375.1. GTDB lineage: Bacteria > Patescibacteriota > Microgenomatia > CAZETR01 > Amesbacteraceae > GWC1-47-15. The sequence continues at coordinate 7,473 of LCNU01000012.1, forward strand.
TGTGGGGGATTTATACAATGGGAGAGATTCCGGTGGGTGATTATTTTTCCGGGTCTACAGACAGACTGCTTTTACAACTATCTCCTTTCTGGTGGACGGTATTTGCAGAGTATCTCAAAGTGAACAGAGATACTCTTGCGGGATTATTACAAAAACTACAGCGGACTTTTTAGCTAAACCAGGTAGCTTGAGGACAGAAAGGCAGGTGAACTGATAGTGGCTGGCGCCGCAAGAAAGACAACCGACCATGAAGTAATAAAAAGCTGGGTTGAGGAAAGAGACGGGCGACCCAGCCTGGTGAAAGGCACCGGCAACGGAAACGGTGGGGTACTGAGAATTAGCTTTCCCGGATACGGAGCGGAGGGCAGTCTGGAAGAAATTACCTGGGAGGAATTTTTCCGGATTTTCGATGACAGGAAACTGGCTTTTTTACATCAGGATAAACTGGAAAACGGACAGCAAAGCAGGTTTTTTAAATTCATAAGCAGGTAATTGGGGAATATAACGAAATGCTTTTGATATACTGAAGCTATGCGGGTAGTGCATCTGGTGGATGAGGTACGGGAGCGAACAGAAAGGGTGGTGATCTTACGCCTGCCATGGCTGCTATTGGGACTCCTGGGAGGCATGACGGCAACAGTCATGATTTCGAGGTTTGAGACGGTACTGACCAACAACATTCATCTGGCATTTTTCGTACCGATTATCGTATATATGAGCGATGCCGTGGGGACACAGACAGAGACGATGTATGTGCGCAGTCTGGCCAGGGAAAAAGTAGATTTTTTCAATTATTTGAAAAAAGAACTCCTTTCGGGAATATTTTTGGGATTACTGATGGGTGGGTTGATAGGAGGGGCCACGTGGCTTTGGTTGAGATTGCCTGAGACGGCGGTGACGGTAGGGCTGGCAATGATGATAAATGTGACGCTGGCCCCGGTGGTGGCCATGGGGGTATCCGAATTACTGAGGAAAAGCAGGGTGGACCCGGCATTGGGGGCGGGACCATTTGCTACCGTGATTCAGGATTTCATCTCGCTTTTGATCTATTTCGTGGTAGCCTCGGTTATCATGCTGATATGAGAGAATTTGTCTTTGTGAGAAAAATGGTGTAGCATGCGGGCGAGATGAAGTGGTGGATTATCGGCGTCGTTTTGGTCCTTTTTCTGGTACTGGCAGTGCGGTGGGGAGCTTCACGTTTTTTGCCCCGGGTTCAGCTGGCTCAAAGTATCAGTTCTGTCGTCTCGACAGTAAGAGGCAGGCTGGGAGGAAATGGCGCGGACGAGAATGCCAGTCCATCCGCTTGGGGGCCTGACCCGAAAACTACCATCAGCCCGACACCCGGACCCCTCAGGAGAGGAGATGATACCGGCGATAGCAGGCAGACTTACAGGGGACGGGGTTTTTCCCTTAAATATCCTGAAAAATGGGGGCTATTAACATGCAGCAACTCGACAAATTTTGAATTCGATCCGGCCAACAACCGCGATCAGGCCGGTGTAGTATGCAACTGGGCAGTAAAGCCGATTACTGCGATGGCACGGACGCCGGATGCTGACTGCCGGGGCAACAGTAATACACTGGGAGGGACGGCAGTCAGGAAAAGAGTGGAAAAAGAAGGTACTTATACGTACTACACCTGGTGCACGACATCGCCTCCTTTTTTGGAATTCTCACACCGCGTAGGATCAACCCAGCAGCTGCCGGGTACGGCTACGAATGCATCTTATGAACGGGAAATTGAAGAAATAATAGGATCGATTCAAAAGGATTTGTAACGGGCATGTTCAGATCAGCGGTAGGTCTTACTCAAGATTTACCTGAAACTTACGGGATTGCGGACGCGGAAATATACAGTAGAACCGAATGAAAGGAGGTGAGAGTCTGATATGAATAACAGAGCAATCATGTGGGCAGTTGTAGCGGTATTGGTAGTCGGGGGTTTGGGATTTTTGTTGCTGCAGTCAATGCAAGGAGGCAGGCAGGAACTGACCGGAAATCTGGATAACAACCAGGAGACGGAGAGTGTTTCCCCGACAGAAGGCGCTTCAGGAGCAACCGGGACTGCCGGGGTATCCAGGATTAGCGTGACACTGGATGAACAAAACGATTCAGGGGAATCCGGGACAGCTATTTTGACAGAGGGGGCAGACGGGATGGTGCGGGTCAGCCTGAGCGTGACCGCGGTATCTGTAGGGACAGCACAACCGGCGCATATTCACGCAGGTGCCTGTCCCAATCCGGGAGCAATAAAGTACCCGTTGACGTCGGTTACAAACGGGGTGTCCGAAACTACTTTGAACGTGGGCATGGCGACACTGAGAAGCCAACTGCCGCTGGCGATAAATGTACATAAGTCTGCAGCGGAGACGCAAGTATACGTAGCGTGCGGGGATGTGACATTATAGAAGGAAAAACGGCCGGGTACCGCTTGGTACCCGGTTGAGAAGTGTTATATAATGAGTTTAATAATTAACAAGGAATGAATTCCGCAGACTTTTTCTATTATATTTCGGCAGTGGCATTTACGGTAATGGCGGGGTTTGTTTCCTGGGCCGCTTATCATCTGGTAGAGACTCTTAAAGAGCTGAAAACGGTATTGGAAGATGTGAAAGATACCACCCATGATCTGACGATGTTGAAGACCGGACTGAAAGCGGGAGCATTAAACCTGATCGGCAACTTACTTAGCAGACCGAAAAAGAAGGGGGGTGACAGAAATGGCTCATAACAACAAGAAAGGGTCCAACATCGGAGCGGCGGTGGTAGGTGCTGCTGTAGGGGCAGCCGCCACGACAGCGGCGCTGGTCTTAACCGACGAAAAAAAGCGCAAAGCCCTGAAGGCAAATTTTGACAAAGCCCTGGCCGTCGGGGAAGAAAAATTGAAGCAGGCTCAGAAAAGACTGGAAGAGATGAGAAAACGCGGAGAACAATTGGTGGAAGAGGAAACCCGGGAAGTCAAAGAAAAACTGGCAAGAGCAAAGAAAAAAGCTGACTAAAAATATATCTGCCCGCCGCCCCCACTTACCCGAATAGTAAGCGGTTCTTACGGAATATTAAACGTTGGCGGCTATATTGAAAGGAATGACCAGAGGAGGAGAGGTAAAAAGGGTTTTGATTTGGTTTTTGGCGGCAGCGGTAGTGCTGTTTACACCACTGCCCGGAGGGGTGAATCCGGCAGAAAACGCACAGGAATGGTGCAGGCTCGAAGATCTTTCGGTTTCCTTACTGCCATGTGAAGGATGGTTTATGACAGAAGGGTATTTTGGATTTAATGGAAATTAGAGGCAGGTTATCCGGAGGGAGGTGAGAAAGATGGCAAAAAATAAATTCAGACAAAAAAACCAAAACCGTGACGACCAAAAAAGAGAGGGAAACATGGGAGATAGAGGCCAAAAAAAGGAGGAAGAAACCGGATTTGAGGGCGGGAGATACGGAGGAGTCGGGGGCACTTCGGACTGGGGAAGCATGGATACCGGCTTGGATGACACGGATACCGGGAAGGCCGGAGGAAGTGAATAAAAATGTGGGTCACGGGTAGCGATGCGGAGCGGTCCGGCCAGCCCGGGCTTTCCGCATGTTCGACGACAATATGCGATCGGTAAGGGAGACAGCCCGGCCTACGGCCGGAATGAGGAGAGATGAATGTGTGCGGGGGAGGGAAATGGTGATGTCGAAAGACCCCCGGGGATGGCGGTTCCAGTCCCAATGAGTGTAGCCGCAGACTGCGGGAAGCACCGGAGGACAAGCAGACCGGTCGCGGTAAATATAAGCCAGGAGGAGGTGTTCAAACAAATGCCCGATGGCAGTGTCACGAACTTTTTGGCGAAAAGGAAGATTTTGGGAATTGGAACACATGCAATCCAAGGCCTGGGGTAAATAAGTTTTGATAAGTTTCAGCGTGTCCGGAAACTCACCGGTATGAACCTCGGGAATGTTTAGCTCCATTCTAAGAAAAACCTGGCGGTTATCCTGGGTAATATACAAACGATAGTAGGGGGACGGGTAGGGTGGCAAATTAATCTTACGCGATTATTACAAGAATTTTACACCATGCGTCAATCGATACCAGTATCGGCCCCGGAGGGCTTTAACCTCTTTCTTACTCTAAATTGACCGGGAAATTGACCAGCGGAGGACATACTGGGAGTAATAATGAGGATATAAGGGGGAGGGGGTGAAAAAAGAAAAATATGAATATAATTGTGTGGATTATATTAGGCGCGATTGCCGGATGGATAGCATCCATCATCATGAAGGCCAATAGTTCCCAGGGTACAGTGGCAGATATTATTCTGGGAATAGTAGGGGCAATTGTGGGAGGCTGGGTGATGAGCCTGTTCGGCCAGGCCGGAGTAACCGGTTTCAACCTTTACAGTATTATGGTAGCCATTCTGGGGGCGGTAGTAGTAATTTGGCTGGGCCGCCTGTTGCAATCGAGGTAGCAAGGCCGGTATGTCGGCAAATGGAAGAAAATATCATCAGTGTAAAATATAAATTATGAGCCGTTTTAAACCTTCAGACCCTGACCTGCACGCATCCCTGCGGGATTTTCCATTTAGTATTACTGTCCCGGAAGGAAAGGACTCAGCGGCAGGAAACGGCAAAAAGGAGAAACAAACCCAGCAGAATATTAAGAAAAACCGCAATGCTTTGCAGTTGGCCCTGGAGGCCGGCAGACAGGGCATATGGGAATGGGACGCGATGAATGACAAAATAAGGTGGATAGGCAATGAACGAGAATATACAGGAAACAAAGATGAAGCAGTCCGAAATATTTATCCCGGTGACAGGCAGAAATTCGGTTTGGATTTAAAGAAAGCGCTGGAAAAAAAAGGAAGGCTGGAAACCGAATTCAGAGTGCAGGGCCGCCGGGGGGAGACCTTCTGGATGTCGATCAAGGGACAGGTATTGTCCGACGACCTCGGCAGACCGGTAAAAATGACCGGTGTCACCATGAACATTACAGAGAGCAAGAAAGCTCAGGAAGAGATTTCCCATAGAGAACGTAAATTCCGGGCAATTTTTGAAACCGCACAGGACGCAATCATTATTGCCGATGATTATATGCGGATTAAGGATGCCAATCCGGCTGCCAGCGGGCTTTTAGGATACAAGCCGTATGAGCTGATAAAAATGGGGATGGGGGACATAGCCGTCTCCGGGCAGCCTTTAGATATGATGCGGATGTGGGAACAGTTTTTGAAAAAAGGAGTGCAGGGAGGGGAACTGGATATAGTTCGGGCAGACGGGAGGACCAGGACTGTGGGCTACCGGGCATCAGCCAATATACTGCCCAACCGGCATTTGTGGGTATTAAGAGATGTCACGGACCAGAAAATTGAAGAAAGACGGAGCGAACATTTTTTGAGCATTGCAGGACATGAGTTGAGGAGTCCTTTAACAAGCATCAAGGCATATATACAACTGCTTCGACGGCAGGTACGGGGCAAAGAAGATAAAAAACTGGGCGAATATCTGGACAAGGCGGACAAGAAAGCGGACATGCTGGCAAGCTTTATCAGCGACCTGATGGACGTGACCATGATCCGCCAGGGGAAGCTCGAATTTAATCCGGAAAGATTTGACTATGACCATCTGGTACAGGAGATAATTAAAGATTTCCGGTTGAGTGCCCGCACCCATAAACTGATACGGATAGGGCGGTGCAGCAAACGGGTAATGGGCGACAAAACAAGGATCAGCCAGGTATTGGTCAACCTGATCAAAAATGCCGTCAAATATTCCCCCGGAGCCGACACGGTCAGGATAAAAGTAGCAACGAAGCCGGGCATCGTCGAGACTGCTGTGCAGGACTTCGGACTGGGGATACGCAAAAGTGAACTGCGGGGGTTGTTTGATATATATTTCAGAGGTTCTGACGAGCGAAAAAAGGCAATTGCCGGAATGGGAGTGGGCTTATATTTATCCTCGGAAATCGTGCACCAGCACGGAGGGAAGATGTGGGTAAAAAGTCGGGAAGGACACGGATCAATCTTTTATTTCACGCTGCCGGTCGAGGGAAAAGCCCGCAAGTACCACCGACTTAAAGGGTAACTTATGATAAAAATATTGGTAGTAGACGATGATGAAGCCCTGACTGAGGCCCTGGAAATAATCCTCTCAGACGAGGGCTACTGCGTCCATGTAATGCATGCAGGAGAACAAGTGGACGGGCAGCTAAAGGACATCCGGCCGGATATGATAATACTGGATTACCGGCTGCCCGGGGAAGACGGAGCCAGTGTGGCAAGGAGAATAAAAACCGATAAAACCACCTGTAATATTCCCATATTGATGATATCTGCAAGCAACAGCGTGGAAAAAACGGCGCGAGCAAACGGTGTAAATGAGTTTCTGCCCAAACCTTTTTCGGTAGACAGACTCCTGGAAGTAATTAAAGAGACGACTAATCCTTAATGGTATAGCCAAAACCGCGGACGGAGTGGAGAAGCTTTTTTTTGAAACCGGAATCAATTTTTTTTCGAAGATATCCCATATAGACATCCACCACCCGGCTTTCCACATCCGGAGAGTAAAGCCAGATACGGTTTAAAATCATATCCCGGGTGAGGACAATGCCCTTGTTGGCCATCAGATATTCCAGAAGTTTGAATTCCTGGGGGGTAAGGGTGATAGACTGCCCGGCGCGAGTGACCTCCACTTTTTCCCGGTTTAACTCCAGGTCCGCCACTTGGAGCTTGGTGCGGTCGCCCCCCGACCTGGGGCGGAGACGGGCCTTGATACGGGCTATCAATTCTTCGGTGACGAAAGGCTTGGTAATGTAATCGTCCGCTCCGACACCGAAGCCCTGAACTTTATCGGAAATAGAATCTTTACCGGAGAGAATGATAATGGGAAGGCGGGGAAAATTTTTGCGCACTTCCATGAGTACCGATTCACCGGCCATATCGGGAAGGCGCAGGTCCAGAAGCATCAGATCCGGCTCACCTTTTTCCAGGGCTTTGATGGAACTGGTACCTGTACCGCAGGCTTTGACGGTGAATCCGTTTTGGGTCAGAATGTCTTTCAGATATTCCTGAATATCGGGATCATCCTCGACAACCAGCAACTGCGGAATCATGGCCCTCATTATAACTGTAAGAAGTGGATTTGCAATATACGCCAATTGCCGCAAACAATACTATAATGGAGAATAATGAATATGATAGTAAAGATACTGATCAGGACGCTGGCGGTAATGGTCACCGCGCAGTTGATACCGGGAATAACCGTAACGGATTTTTGGAGCGGTGCGGCGGCGGCAATTGTACTTGGACTTTTGAATTCACTTTTGCGGCCGGTGCTTCTGGTCCTGACCCTGCCCGTCAATATTCTGACATTGGGGTTGTTTACGCTGGTACTTAACACCCTGATGATTTTACTGGCGGCCAGAATTGTGCCGGGGTTTGATGCTGCCGGTTTTATGCCGGCTTTTTGGTTTGGGGTAGTACTGTCGGTCATAAATTGGTTTTTGAAAGGAATATGATTTTTGTTCATTCTTTTGCCTGTCCAAAAGAATGAACCAAGAAAAGGACACCCTCACAGCTTGCTAAAAATATTCGCTTCATACGAGGCTGCGGGAAGTTCCTCGCATTTAATGGTATTTTCTTACACAATTTTTACCGAAACTTTATTTGGGATTCTGTATAGTGAATTGATGGTAATCGGACTTGAGGGAATACTGTTGAATTCGGAAAATGCCAGGGAGTTGGCAGAATGGTATAGGGATACGGTGGGGATGAAAATCAAGACAGAAGCGGAAATGGGGGAAGAAGGGGACGAGTTTTTTGAGATGGAAGCAGGCAAAGGGAGCGGTTTTTACATCGGCGACCATTCTGGAGTAACCGGAAAAAATTCACAGCCCCAGAGAATTTTAATTAATCTGGAAGTGGACAGCGTGGAAGAGACTGTAGCCAAACTGAAAAAAGCCGGGGCGAAGGTGGTGCAGGATATTTATCATATAGAAGATTACGGATATCTGGCGACGATTGAAGATCCGGACGGGAACTGGTTTCAGGTGGTGAAGACGAAGTCTTAAAGTTCGCAGCGGGATTTGGTTTCTCCTATACAAGTGTCTTTACCTAGGCCGCCGTCGATTTCGTCCGTATCATCTCCGCCGTCCAGATAATCATTACCGTTGCCGCCGTCTAATTTGTCGTCGCCCGGGCCGCCGAAGGCTTGATCGTTTCCGTTTGAGGATCTGATCTCATCGTTGCCGGGTCCCCCCAGAAGAATGTCTTCCCCGTTTGATCCGTCCAGGTAGTCGTTTCCCTCGTCACCCATCAGGACATCATTCTGGTTGCTGCCGTCCAGCCGGTCGTTGCCCGGACCACCAAGGAGACAATCCCGGCCATTGCCGCCGTTGATGCGGTCATCGCCTTCGAGGGCAACGATAAGATCGTTCCTGTTGGTTCCGCGCAGAGTGTTGTTGCCCGCGGTGCCGAAAATTGGTTCGCCGGAGAAAGTGATACCCTCACACTCGGCCGGAAGTTCAAAGGCGATACCGATTTTGATATCGAAGACCAGATTACGGCCCTGATAAGCATTGCCGGCGGCGGTATCAAAGACCACAGTGAAATCATATTCTGCGGTAGTCCCTGAAGGGACGGTGGTGAGTGCGATACCGGACGGAGTACTGCTGCTATTAAAAAATTGGGTCAGGGAGACAGGACCATATAATATAGCGGAGCCTTCGCTGATCGTCAGGTTCAGGACGTCCGCCAGATTTCCCGTCTCCATTTTTTTGATGCCTTTGACGGAAATCGGGCGATCCGTGGAGGAACCATTTATTACCTGTACCGTTTTGGTTTGGAAATCGCCGGGGGCGAAGTCGGTGACGATGAAGATGGGGTCGCCGGGAGTGATGCCGGAGCCCCAGTCCACCGTCAGGTCGCCGACTGCTTTGGCGGTGCCGATAATCTGGGGGGAGAAGAGGACGGAGCGGTTAGATAACAATATACCTAAGAATGTAAGTGTAAGAGTAAGGGTAAGAAATTTTTTTCTCATAATGAATTTTCTGTGCCGATAGTGGGACTGGAATC
>LCNU01000013.1 GCA_001001375.1 Candidatus Amesbacteria bacterium GW2011_GWC1_47_15
TGGACCGCAGACATTACCTCCCAACTCGATACTTACACCCGCATTATCCGGCTTGTTTACACCCGCACTCCTTCAGGAATCACTCTCATTTCATGGCAGGAAATTTGACCCCTTGACAAGGGATTGTGAAAAGTTTTACAGTTGATTTAGACAAAAATTATGACTGCCCGCCAAACCCTGAAAAGACTCCAAGGTTTTACCCTTATAGAAATTCTTCTGGTCGTCGCCATGATCTCCATTCTCGCCGTAGCCGTCTTCGTCGCCCTTAATCCAGCTAAAAGAATTATTGACTCCAAAAATGCCCGCCGTCAGAACGATGTCGACAGCATCCTTTCCGCAGTACATCAGTTTATCGTAGATAATAAAGGAGCCTATCCCTCAAATATGCCCGCAGCCGGTACCGAAGTCCAGCTCGGAACAGATGCAGCGGGTTGTGCGATCGCAACCGGGGGATGCGGCGTGGTAACTGCGGCATGTACGGATCTTATGACCGGAGGCACAAATCTTGCGAAGTATCTAAAAACTATGCCTGTAGATCCGACCGCTGGTACCACCTTCGACGCCGGAGCTACCGGATACAGTCTTCTGTTAGACACAAACGGAATTGTTACTGTTAGGTCCTGCGGCTCCGAAACTCCTACAGGCGAAACGACAGTCGAAATCTCTGCCGCCCGCTAATTCTTCCTTCTTCTCCTGATTTAATTTAATATTAGAATTGTTGTTGTATTATGCGCATTGATTATCTCTTGCATCTCAAATCAAATTCCCTGGACCTTGTATCGGCAGACGGCAAGGTGGTCCGCAAACTGCATTTCCCGCCTTTGGTAGTTTCCCATCTGGAGATATCCGATCCCCGCCAGTTTGACACCCTGCTTACCAAACTCTTCTCCGGCCTGACTCTCAGAAAAAAGTTTCTGATTATCCTTCACGACAGCGTCTTGTTTATTAAGCAGCTTACGGAGCTCTCTCCAGAAAGTCTTCACTCTTTTCTGGACCTGGTGCCTTTGGAGCCCGAAGATATCCTTCATTTAAGTGTCACCCTCCACAATAAGGTATTCGCTCTCGGCACTCCCAAAAAGCTTACTCGCGCTCTGGAAAGTTTTCTGGAAAACAACGAAGGCAAAGTTATTGCCGCTCTGCCCCAGCCTTTTCTGCCTCACCTGGTGTCCAAAAATTCTCTGTCGGACCAGGATATTCCATATTTATCCACCCGGATTGCTTCACTTTCGGGATTAGACCTTCTTTCCGCCGGCCTGAAAAAATCCCGTCGTACCCGCAGCTACCGCCATCAGGTTGCATTGGCACTTTTAGTGATCGCCCTTTTCTCTCTTGCTACGACCGCGTTTGTCTTCAGAAAACGCCTTTTGCCTTCTCCTACCGCGGCTTCAGACCAGCCTCCCCCGATATCCGCTACCCCCACACCATCCCCGGCACCCAGTGCCACACCCATGCCGGAGCTAAATGTATACGATCTGAAGATTCGTGTTTTAAACGGTACCTCCACCCCCGGCCTGGCTTCCTCTGCAGCCGACTATTTAATCTCATTTGGATACGGTAATGTTACCGCCGCCAATGCCCCTGAAGATACTGTGACTGAGACTCTAATCAGTCTCAAAACACCTTCCCCGGAAGTATTTGAAGAGCTCTTCGCCGCCCTGTCCTCCCGCTTCTCCGTCTCATCCCAATCGGCAATTTTAGATCCCACTTCTCCCTTTGACGCCGTCATCACGCTCGGACTTTAAACTCCGCAGACTCCCCACAACCCCTTTTTTTCCTCCCTGGCAATTCTCTGCGCTTCCACAAAACTTTCGCTGTATTTGACGTCAGGTGGGTATGTTGCCGCAGCCGCGTACCCTTCTTCCACCATTTTCAGGTTGATAAATTCCCCATCTTTTTTGATGTACCTCAAAAGTCTCCCGTACCTGTCGGTTTCGGATATGTCTTTTACCAGAGTTACATCCGCCCCCTCAACTAATTCCTTAAGTTTTTCAGCAGCTTCCTGGCCAAAGCATTCGTCCTTGCCGGTAATCTCAGGTGTATCTATCCCAACCAGTCTCACCGTCTGCCCGCTTTCCAGTTTCAAAGTATCTCCGTCTATAACTCTTTCCACTTTATATACCTGGTCCTGTCCGGATAACACTTTCTCCTTTGGTATTTTAAGAATTTCCGGAGTCTTTAATTTATCAAACCGCATTGCGGAAAACAGATAAATCAATATGGCCGCGGCAGTAATAGCCATCAAACTCAAAATCCACCTGGCCTTTTTTTCCGTAGCAGAGTCCACAAGGTCAATTATAGCGCCGCTCCGATAGCCAGCGCTGCCGCTCCCACCGCAGCCGCCAGCTTCTTCCTTTCTACCATGTTCTTTCCGGTCTTCAGTGCCAGAAGCGGCCATCCGAAGGCGGCATCAACCAGTACCTGTCCGCTTTTTGCCCATTCCCATTTCTTATTTAATTCATTTTTCATATCTGTTTAATCGCTACCCTATATTATACCCAAACAATCAATAATTATGTAAGAATTTTGTCAATTATAACTAATGCTGAAGTGACAAGGGGTAGGGGAGGAGGTGATTTCAGTATCGGGGTGATCTCACCGCTTCTGTCGCTTACCAATCTAGTACCCATTTGACCTGTCCATCTTTTCAATTGTTATCTTCGATCTTCAATAATATGTTACAAACAATAAAGATATTGGTAAAATTCAATAGAGAAATTTGGGGTGGCAGGAATTGCTTCCGGAAATCACCCGGGTCAGAAGACTGTGTGAGAATTTCAACGCCAAATACAACCGGGAGCGGTATCACCGGGCCCTCAACTACCAAACCCCCTACCAATATGTTACTCTCCATCAAGAGAAAGGAGCCCAACCGTTCTCTATCTAGGTGGCCAGCACAATCTATTGACTTTTAGCAATTAGAGCTATAATAGTCACCATGACCGAGGCTTTTCGTAACGCTTTGTCGGCGTATTTAAAATCGGGTGGAAGTTTAAATTATATGAATAGATTTTGGCACTTGGTCCGCGGAACTGAAGATGCTCTGACGCTTTGCCTTCCTTTTATTGACCAATTCGGACAACAAGGCCTTCATCCGAAACAATTGGCAGAAAGCGAATCCGGATTGCCAAAAACCGTGGAAGGTTTTAAAAATAATCCGGAATTTTCAGTTAAATTACTCGCCTGGACTGCTCATTCAATAATCGGTCATAACCCGGAACTGATTGGCACAACCCCGACAGATATGTATGTTTACGGGAAAATTATGAATGAACTTGCAGATCTGTCTAATGATAAAACTTCTTAGGTTCAAATTCTGTCTTGGGTTGTATTGGTTTGATACGATTTTTCGAAGCTTAATATTACCGGGGGTATAAGAACGTACGATCTCTGCTTGTGGTGAGCGAAGCCGAACCAAACCCCTGTCTGCCGGCATGCAGGTCTGTATTGATAAGCTAATTGGCCAATTATTTGACTTCTTTATGTATTCGGTAAATTCTAAGGAGGTTATCCAATTCCAGAATGAAGATCTGTAGTTGGCTTAAAGGAAGGCTGTTTATGGGCCAATCGCCGTTTAATCAACCAATGCCAAACCAGCTTGGGCAATCGTTAATGACAAATCCCTAGAGGATATCTCATGTGCTTTAAAGCTTTCTGAGATTTGTTTAAATAAAACCTCATCGGTTTTACTTTGTATGGCTACACTTAATCTTATCCCTTGAGGTCCGTCTGGCCTCAAATAAGCAACTCTCGGAACAATATTAACAACTTCCTTATTTTTTGTTAATGCCAAGTTATTCACCTCACATTCTTGGAAATAATTATAGCACTCATATCTAAATTTGCGACAATATTCCTGGTAAAATAAACTTGTGAAAAAAATAATTGAGGGATTGTTGATAAATTACCAGATCGTTGGACACGGGAAGACAGATATGTTGATTTTGCATGGATGGCAAGCAAGCTTAGAGGAATGGAAACCAACGGCTGATTATTTTAAGGATAAATACAGAGTATTTTTAGTAGATTTACCAGGATTTGGAGGTTCTAGTAGACCAAATACCAACTGGGGAATATTTGAGTATGCTGATTTTGTGATGAAGTTAATAAAAATTTTTCAAATTAAAACCCCTGTTCTTCTTGGACATTCTTTTGGAGGCCGAATTGGGATTATTTTGGCAAGTCAGGAAAAGATAGTGATTTCCAAATTGGTATTGGTAGATGCAGCTGGAATGGAATTAAAAAGCTTTAAAACAAAATTTCTGGGGGTGGCCTCTACTCTATTTAAATGGCTACCAAAATCAATAAAATCAAAACTTGGGTCTAGTGATTATAAAAATGTTGGAGATATGAAGCATATATTCGTCAAAATAATTAACCAGCCTTTGAGATTGCTGGCTAAAGAGATAAATATTTCAACGTTAATTATCTGGGGGGAAAGAGATCAAGAACTGTCTCTTTCTGAAGCCAAATTATTACACAAAAATATACAAAAATCTAAACTGAGAATTGTTTGGGGTACTGGACACTGGCCGCATCGTGATGAATTTGAAGATTTTGTAAATATATTATTTGAGGAAGGAATATGAAAAAGTTACCAATTTATCTAAATATATTACAAATAGAGGAATACGAATTAAATAGGTTTTTGGCTTGGGTGAAAAGTCATCCCAACGCTGAAAAATTGAGTGGCAAAAAACCCTTGATATGGACTACAAAAATAAAAATATTGTATTGGGGTTCTATGATTATTTGGCCGATTAGTCTGATTTGGCCGGAATTAAGTATTACAGTATTTACATATTTATTAAATCCTATAGAGCAAATTGTTTTACTGATTTTGAAACACAAGACCAGAGGCAAAATAAATAGGTTGAAAAGCCAAGGGATGAAAGTAATCGGAATATCCGGAAGCTTTGGAAAAACCAGCATGAAGGAAATTTTGTATGTATTACTATCACAAAAATTTAGAACTTATCGATCACCGGCAAGCTTTAATACAGTTAAAGGAATTGCGAAAGCTGTAAATCTGGAGCTTGAAGACGGATGTCAAATATTTATATGCGAAATGGGAGAATATAAAAAAGGTGATGTAAAGGAGATTTGTGAACTGGTGGATCCGGATATGGGAATAGTTACCGGTGTGAATGAGCAACATGGTGAGAGAATAGGAAATGTAGAAAATGCTTTGGCCACGGTATATGAATTGGCTGACTATGTGGTCAAAAAAAACGGTTTTATTTTTGTAAACGGCAGAAGTATGACAAAACCCGGATTTGAAATATATGGTATTGGGATATACAAAACTCCCTTGGAACAAAATATGGAAGGGGCTGAGATGTTAGCACTTAAACTTGGATTGACGAGAGCGGAACTAAAGTCAAGAAAATTGTTAGTTAGGCCGTTTAAACACAGATTACAGTTAAAAAAACACGGAAATATCAATATAATTGATGACACTTACAATTCAAACCCCGATGGTTTTGCGGCAGCGATAAAATATCTTGGGAGTTTTGAAAAACCTCGGATAATGATAACTCCGGGGATTATTGAATTGGGTAAAGAAAGTCTAAGAATACATCAAGAATTAGGAAAAAAAATGATCGGTGAGGTCGACTTGCTTATTCTAGTTGGAACAAACGAAAGAACTGTAAATTTGGCACGGAGGTATAAAGGTAAAAAAATGTTTATCGAAAAAATTTCAGAGTGGCAAAAAGTTGTAAATAGCACCAAAGGGACAATCTTGTTTGAAAATGATCTACCAGATAATTACTAAACTTTTAGCTTGCCTTGAGTAATTGAGCCAAGGTTGGAGAGAATGTTGGTATTAAAGTTAAAGGTTAATTGGGATTTTTCTTTATGCCGATTTTCGGCAAGTTCTACCAACTTATCTAAAAATTGCGAATGAGTATAACCTGAGGCAGTCCATAAAAAGTGAGCCAGACTACCGGGAATAGTGTTAAGTTCATTTATATAGATTGTTTTTTCGTCAAGACTTACGAGAAAATCGGCACGGGTAAAGCCCTGGCCATCGATGGCTGAAAATGCCTGTTTGGCATAGTCACTGATTTTTTTTGCAGTAGCCGGCTTAATAGAAGCAGGAATAATATGTTTACCGGAGGCCATGCCGGCATTTTTAAGATCGGTTTTAGAGCCTTTGGACATATATTTATCCTCATAGGTAAGTAGCCCTTTTGAAGGGACATATTCACAAACTGAAGTTTCCAGGGCGCTGCCGGAATTGCCCATGACGGAAATATTTATTTCCATGAAATTTTCGGCCGATTCCTCGACTAAGATTTTGCGGTCATAGTAAGCCGCAACCTCAAGTGCGACTTTCAATTTGGAAATTTTGGCTACCCTGGAAATTCCGACACTGGATCCACCGTTGCAAGGTTTTACATACAGTGGATATTTGAGCTTTGATAATTGAGCCAATGTTTTTTTGGGGTTGGCTTTCCAAGTCTGCCTATAAAACCATTGATATTTAACTTGGGGAAGTCCTATTTGGGTAAAAATTTGTTTTTGAATAATTTTGTCCATGCCAAGAGCAGAACTAATTACTCCGCAACCAACATAAGGAATGTTTAGTAGTTCTAAAAGTCCTTGAGTAGAGCCATCTTCACCGTTTGTACCATGGAAAATGGGAAATATGACATCGGCATGTTTGAGGGTTTGGAATAAATTTTTGGACAACCTACCAACGTCCCCTAAAGTAATGCTGACGCTGGGGTATTTTCTTTCGATTAATGCTAAGTCTTTGTATTTGTTGGGAGAAAAGAAAGAACTATCACCTAATATCCATTTGCCAAATTTGGAGACATAAATGGGCGTAATGTCATATTTGGTGCGGTCCAAATTTTCAATTGCCTGAAGGGCGGTAATAATAGAAATTTCGTGTTCGGTAGATTTACCTCCAAAAAGAACGATCAAATTTTTCTTGGACATACTGATATGAAAAGAATTTTAGCACATTTGGATAATTTGAGGCTAATACCCCGGTGGGTCAAAGACCGTACGATCTCTGCTTGTGTTGAGCGAAGCTGAACCAAACCCCTGTCTGCCGGCATGCAGGTCTGTATTGATAAGCTAATTGGCCAATTATTTGACTTCTTTATGTATTCGGTAAATTCTAAGGAGGTTATATGAAAAAAGTTAAATTTGCATTATCAGTTATAGTCATTAAAGAGGGGGATAGTTTTATTGCCCATAGCCATGCTTTGGATTTATCAACAGTTGGAGACACTTTTGATGAAGCCAAAAATCGATTCGAAGAGGCCGTAGAGATCTTTTTTGAAGAAATTTCCCGAAAAGGTACTGTTGACCGGGCACTGACCGAACTGGGCTGGCAAAAACAAAATAATGAGTACCTTCCTCCAATGGTAGTAGGAAGCCAGACTGAGAGTTTCTCCGTTCCCCGTTTTGTAAATTAAATGTCAAGAATTACGCCTCTGGACTGGAAACAATTTGAAAAGTTTCTATTATTCGTCGGCTGTACTTTTGAAAGGCAAAAAGGCGATCATCGAGTATATTGGAGAAAGGGTCTTTCAAGGCCAGTGATATTGCCCATGTATAAAAATCTACCCATATTTGTTATTCGCAATAACTTAAGAACACTGGGCATCTCGCTAGATGAGTATCTTCAAATACTGAAAAAATTGTAAAACCTGATTACATACTTGCGGCCACTTCTGTTACCCCAATTGCCGACCCCCTAAAGAATCAGATTATTTCCCTTTCAGATATTCTGACAACCCATATTTTGCAGGTTCAAACAGGTCTAGACCTTCAATAGATTTTACTGGTAAAAACTGCCACTGAGTTCTTTTTTCATCAGGATCTTCTCCTAATATTCCGGATTTGTATTCTGCCAAGTAACCAATGGATTTATACCAAAGTGCATTATCCTCTCTGAAAAACGTTCTCTCATAGACTTTATTGATAATATGACATTTTATGCCTTTCCCGTAATGACCACCGGTTTCTTCAAGTATTTCTCGCAAGACCGCTTCTTCCAACGTCTCTCCGTTTACAGCTCCATCCCAATGACCTCCCGGGAAAGCCCATTTATTTTTATTCCCATCAAATCCGATTAAGATCTCACCTTTGGAATTTAATACTATCGCTGCAACTCCAATTTTGGGGTTATCTTTACTTGAACCATCGTTTTTCATAACAATATTTTACAATTAAAATCCAATCCCGTCTTGGGGTGATATGTTTTGATACACTTTCTTGAGGCTAGAAAAACTGGGGTCAAAAACCGTACGATCTCTGCTTGTGGTGAGCGAAGCCGAACCAAACCCCTGTCTGCCGTCAGGCAGGTCTGTATTGATAAGCTAATTGGCCAATTATTTGACTTCTTAAAGAAGTACGTAACTTAATAATTTACCTTGTATAATTGTAATTAAAATGGATATGGAAATAGGTAGTTATACAGAAAAAGGTAGGAAACCCATATTAGTTAAACGACTTGTTACCACTTTAAAATATGTTTTAGCAGAAAGATTAATTCAAGATCCGTATTATCGAAAAAAGAAAACATACCCGGATTATCTAAGTCAGGATTTTGACGCTAGGGATGCAATAAATAATACAAACGGAAAAATTGTAGAGCTTGGTGGACCGACACCCGATGATTACACTTCTCTTGGGCTAAAATTAAGTGACTTAGATCGTGAAGTTACTATCACCAATATAATTTCTCCCACTCCAGACACTAATATGGAAGTTAGTAGGGTGGATGTTAGATTCATGCCATATAAAAAAGGGTCTTTAGGGGCGATATTTTCGACTGGATTACCATCGAGTGAATACCCATTTATGCTTCACGGTGCATCAAGATGCCTCGAAGATGGCGGGTTCCTTGTAATGCAACACATCCTGCCTTCAACCATTGGAAATGCCATGGAAATGGGATTTAAACCAAAAGTTGTAAAAAAGGTTGGAGCTTGGACGAGTAAAACTGGTGTTCTGGAAACTTATAATGCAATTTTCCAAAAATCCGAAATTCCCCACCCCAATAAAAGCTAATATTTTTGGGTCACCCGCTAGACGACGTGCACATCTATCATAACCGATTTAATTAACCGAATCTATGGGTTTTTCGCCTCACCAGATAGCTCAAGAGAGATAACAGTTTTACGTCCTCTTTTGCTTCCAAACTACGCTAAGTCGAGAGTTTTCCCGTCTTGACCAAACACGCTGCAAACGAAAGTATACAGACACGAATTAATGGTAGCGTTATGGGTTTTAGGAGAAACATTCCGAAGCCTATGGCCCATAACGTTACCAGTCAATTTGCCTAGTAAGCTCAACGGTCGGACGGCGAGCTTGCTATCTGGACAGAACCTCGTTTAAGAATCGACGTTCACCAGCAAGTAAGAATCTCAACCGGTGGCCAAAGCGTCACGGTTTTTTTAATGCGCATTGAAATAATTGAGGTCTTCCTGAAAGGGGTGACTCCGCAGGCTTTAACAGTAATGCCGCTGACAACTCCCGACCTACATCAAATCGGCCGGGTCACTACCGAAGAAACCGGAAAGAGGAGAAGATGAAACTAAGTGGAACCGGTTGCTCAAAATGGCCACTTTAGCTATACTTCGTACAGAATGAACATCTACAAGGCTGGAGTTAGTCGAGTTAAGGAAGTTTGTGAAAGCACCTTTGAAATAGAATTCGACCTTTCGCCGGACCTAATTGAGTTTAAAGCCGGACAATACGTGTGGGTCCAAATCCCGAAAGAAATCGATGACCCCAAAGGCAACATTCGGGCTTTTTCCATAGTGTCTACCCCTGATGAAAAAAATATCCGGATTGTCTTCAGAAAAGGAACAAGTAACTATAAAAAACACCTGCTTACCTTGCGGCCGGACGAAAAAGTTCTAATCTTCGGTCCATTTGGCTTTCTCAATATACCGGCCCAATCCGATATTCCCGTCGTATTCATCGTCGGTGGAGTAGGCATAGCTCCGTTTATGAGCATGGTCAACCATGCTACCCAAATCAATTCAAAACAACAAGTCAGACTGATTTATGCAAATAGTAGAAAAGAATCCGCGCCATATCTTGAGCAATTACAGGATCTCAAATCCCGTAATTCTTCTTTCGACTATGTAAATATTTTCGGTAAAGTAAGTTGGCAAGATATTGAGAAAGTCTCCCGCAAACTTAGGACGCCCTCCTTCTACGTACTTGGGCCTGAGACTATGGTAAAAAGTGTTGCTGCCTATCTTTTTAAGCATGGAGTAGCCAATCATAGATTGGTTTTTGAAGAATATTCCTGTAGTAAGGAATCACTGAAAAAAACAGGTGCGCTAAAAATTGTTAATGATCAAGTATTCAAACTGGCGGTCCAAAGTGCTTTCAACCACATTGTCATTACCGATTTGGACGGGACAATTCTCTACGCGAATTCAGCGGCCAGCCACATGACCGGGTTTTCAACATTGGAAATGATCGGAAACACTCCCAGACTTTGGGGTGGCTTGATGAACCACAGCTTCTATAAGAATTTATGGACCACGATTAAGGCCAAACACCGGACTTTTTTGGGAGAACTAACCAATCGGCATAAAGACGGTACGTTTTACACCGCCCGAGTAAGAATATCTCCCATCATCGATTCCGCAAATGACATGATTGGTTTCATCGGCACGGAAGAAGACATCACCAAAGAAAAAGAAGTAGAGAAATTAAAAGACGAGTTTGTTTCCATTGCCTCCCACGAACTCCGGACGCCATTGACCGCCATCGACGGCCTTATCTCCATGGTTCTTGACGGCGAGTATGGAGAAGTAGATAAGAACTTAAAGCAGCCGCTGGAAGACGTCAATACTTCAAGTGCCCGCTTAATTCATTTGGTAAATGATTTACTCAATCTTTCCCGCATTCAGGCGGGGAGAATGAAATATACTTTATCAGAATTCTCTATTGCAGACGTAATTACTGAAACTGTTCAACAATTAGAACCATTATTTACCAAAAAAGGGTTAAGGCTCACAACCGAAAGACTCAAAAAAGTACGTGTTCGGGGTGACTCTGATAAAGTGAAAGAGGTTCTGAATAACCTGATTGGTAATTCCCTGAAGTTTACCGACAAGGGAGGTGTGACGGTATCCCTGAAAGTAACAGGTGATAAAGTGCACATATTTGTCCGTGACACCGGCATCGGTATAGCTAAAAAAGACCAAAGTAAACTATTTGGCAATTTTCAACAGCTTGAATCAGGCGCGGGCAGACCCGCTGGCACAGGTCTTGGTCTTCACATCTCAAAAGAAATGGCCCTTAAAATGGGCGGTGACATTTGGTTAGAGAAGTCTGACTCCGGTAAAGGCAGTACCTTCGCCTTCTCTATTCCCAAGTCATAAAAAGTTGTACAATAAGCTAAATGGCTAAAATACTTCTCATTGAAGACGACGAAATTTTACAAGCCATGTACCGCAAACAACTTCAGTCCGCAGGTCATCAGGTCACCACCGCCCATGACGGCAGAACCGGCTTAGATTTGGCTCAGTCCCATCACCCGGACCTTGTCCTTTTAGACGTCATGCTTCCCGGAGGTCTCAACGGCTTTGATGTTTTGGAGCAGCTGAAGAATGACCCGAAAACCAAAGACATCGCTGTCTTAATCCTCACGAATTTAGAAACCGAAGAAAAAGTAGCCAAACAAATCGGTGCTTCGGGCTATCTTGTCAAAGTAAAAACAAGACCCGACGACGTTATCGCCAAAGTTACGGAGTTGCTTTCCAAAGTATGAAAAAAATTCTGCTTATTATTGAAGATGATTTGGTCTTAGCCCGCATGTACCAGACCCTCCTGCAAAACCACGGCTTTGACGCCAAAACCGCTGCCGACGGCGAAGCCGGTCTTAAAGCGGCTCTGAAAATCCATCCAGATTTAATCCTACTTGATATTCGCATGCCCAAAATGGACGGTATGACAGTCATGCACAATCTGCGGGAAGATAAGTGGGGCAAAACGGCTCCCATTATCATTCTTACTAATTTAGACCTCACCGACGAGCGGCTTACGAGAGTAGTCAAAGACCAGCCGTCGTATTATCTTATAAAAGCCAATAACTCTCCTGAACAGGTTCTTGAAAAAGTAACTGAAATTCTGACTTAATATGGCCAAAATATTATTAGTCGACGACGATACACTTTTAGTGCGGATGTATCAAAAAAAACTCCAGAACGACGGATTTATCGTAGCAATTGCCGATGACGGAGTTACAGCCCTCAAAAAAGTTCCTGAATTCAAGCCCGATCTCATCGTTTTGGACATCATGATGCCCAAAATGAACGGCCTGCAAGTATTGACTAAACTCAAAGAGCAAAAAACCACCGAAAAAATCCCCGTCATCCTGCTCACCAACGTCGGCTCCTCGGATGAAGACATTGAGAGGGGATTGGATCTGGGCGCTGTCGCCTATCTCACCAAGGCCGGCAACCGGCCGAAAACCGTGGTCGGAAAAATCAAAGAAATTCTATCCGGCTACGTCCGCGAAGTACCTCAAGTTAAAGATTAAGCTTCTGCGTGCTCCTGTAAGAAGCGGGCGAAGAAGAATGCCGGAATTACTGACAGCATAATTAGCGCTGCGCTGCCCAGAAACGTCAGATCAATCGATCTCTTCGCAGTGTCTATCAGCGAAGTCTGCAATTTACCTACAAACAGCATGCCCGCAATTGACCCGTCATACGCCTTCAGGGGAGCATAGGCTGTGTAAAACGGCTGATTAAGTACCGTTGCAGCCCCGATATATACTTCACCCTTTTCCAGCACATTTTGCACTACATTAGTGTTTGTCTCAATTGTCCCCACAAATCTCGACTTCCCGTCGGGAGCCAAAAACGTCGTGGCCACTCTTTTATCCTTTCCGAATACCGCCGCATCCAGTCCGGTTACGCTCTTCACTCCGTCCACAAAGGTACTATCCACCACAAACCCGGTTTCTACTACTCCAATCACCTTTCCGGCTGCTTTCCCGCTTCCCAACATCGGCACCGCCGCCTTGACCGTAATCTCCGAAACTGCAATTCCGGGTACATATTCAATCGTCGCCGCTTCCTGTCCTTTTAAAGCGGCCGCAATTATCGGATCGGTGCTCACGTTATCGTTTGTCCTGGAAGTATCTTCGGCTCTGACCATCACCTCACCGATCGTGGACGCGATTACGAGCGTGCTTGCTCTTTGTGAGCTCAGATACCCGGCAGCCAGTGTCGCCAAACCCTTTTTATCCTTCTTATTAAATGCCGTCTGTACGCCGCTGTCTTGAGCCACTGTTTTTGCTTGAGCTGCCGTTCGTTCCTTCAAACTCTCAACCGCATAGTCCAGAACTTTGACGTCGGTTTTAAGATGTTGCAGCGCATCGTTCTCTAAATTTCTCAACAGCATGAAGGTGAAAAACACCGTAGTCGTCAGGAAAAAAACCAGCGACATACCAATCGTCATCACAAACACTTGCAGTTTCACCCTAAACCGGATATAGCCCCACACCCATGCTCCCAACACTACTACTCCCAAAAATTCAAAAAGGTGTTGGATATTCCATAGCGGGCCGAATTTTGCTAAAAACCTGGACCAGTAAACGCTCGTCGTATCTGACCAGAAGAACGCCATCCGCAGCAATTCTGAAACGCTAAGAAGCAAAAAGGCTACACCCGCCGGTTTCAGCTGCTTCTCCAGTCCCTCCTCGACTTTTCTAAAATAAGTCAAAGCAGTTAGCGCCATCAGCACTCCGGAGAGGGGTACCAAAGATTGAAAAAGAGCCGGAATCGGCAGCGCAACAGCCGCATGTTTTTTCCCGGGTGCGCTTAATATCGGCTCTTCTGTCAAACTGAACAAAATCAGGCCCAGGCCGGAAATCTTTACTATCTGTGCTATAAGAGCCAGCGCCGGGGACTCAATACTTATTGATGCCAAAGCAGACACTGCCGCCAGGCAGAAAAATCCTACGCAACGCAGCAGGGGCGTTCTTTTATTTTTACTTATCTGTGCTGAATCAAAATACAAAATGCCCGTCGAGAAAAAGACGAACGCCGCTATGATATTCAAAGCAAACAGGGCGGTATTAGAAAATAGAAGTTGCAGCAGCATACTTTATTATCGCACCTTTGCCAGTATATTTAGTATCTCATTTTTAGACAACACTCCGGTAATTATTTCCTGGATTTTTCCGCTTGAGTCAATCAGGTAATGTTGCGGCAAAATAGTCACGTTGTAATCGGTACCGGACTTGCCCTCCGGATCGGCCACAATCGGGAATGTATAACTGCCTCTTTGCATGAACACCTGTGTTCTCGCTTCCGTCTCCTGTAAAGAAACTGCTAAAATTTCATCGGAATCGATTCCCGAAAGTATCAGTGCCTGATCCTGAGACAACGGTGACCATGGTGACAAGAACGTCAGCAGTAGTTTCTTATTCTTATGGTTCTCTAATGGTAGTCCTGCCGTGGGTGCATCCGATCCGACTGCCGGTTTTGTGACCTTCTCTGAAATTTGCTTATTTCCCCCAACTGTTACCACCACTGTGTCCGGAGGAGAAAATGGCAGAGACAACAACGGGTTTGACCTCATGGATAAATCAAAGTTCAAAGTGGAAGTTCCTGTAAGTGTCAAAATTTCACTTTGGGTAGTCCGATGCCCGGGAGCTTTAATCTCCACATAGTACTTTCCCGCCGGAACCATGAAACTGAATGCCCCGTCATCGCCGCTGATTTGGGGATTTTCTTGTCCAAACGATGCCCCCTCCCACAAAACCCATTGCTGAACAATCGTGTCAAAGTAATACACAGAAATCTCTGCGTCAGTAATTTTCGCGCCCGTGGCTTGATCCGAAACGGCTCCTTTCTTCTCAACCAAAAGTGTATTAAATAACCTTTCAGCTCTGTTGTTCGCACCGTCTACTGCGGAAACAACCACCTCCTTAGCTCCCTCGCTTTCAAATTTCACCTTCCCGACCCACAAATCCGTTCCTGGCTGGGGCACCAAGTCGAAATTACCATCGCCTGTTTGGATTTGGGCCCCGGTCACTCCACCCTTCATACTCATGGCGATAGTTGTCTCGGTACCGGCTACCATTGAAATTGAATTATTCTCATTCGGAGTCAAAATTTGCGGTCCCAGAGCCTGTACTCCGCCTCCGATCACCGGCGGAATGGTATCAACAACCAACGTCACCGTTCCAGATCTGCCCACATTTCCGGCGTTATCAAACGCTCTGGCCGAAACCTGATAATTCCCGTCTTCCAATGTTTGGGTTGTCAATCCGAATGACCCTCCTGAATATACTGCAGGCAGCCAAGTAGCTCCGTTATCCAGTGTAATTTCAGTTCTGGTCACCGTTCCCGACGCTGAGCTGGCATGACCCGTAAATCTTGGGGTAGTGTTATTGGTCGGGTTTTGAGCCGGTGCAGACAGGCTAACGGATGGGGGAATAGTAATAACAGTTACACTGGATTCTACGCTTGTTGAAACATCAGCCTGGCTTTTCACTCGAACCGTTACTTTGTGAGATCCCTCGGAAAGAGACGTTGTCTCGAAAGAAAAATCCTCTTCTTTACCGTCATACTTACCGTCATTGGCAGCGGCCGGTAGCCACTCAGAAGCACCGTCAATGTTGTACTCCACTGCAATTAACGTCCCTTGCTCAATGTTCGCCTTACCTGAAAAAGACGGCGTAGCATCGTTCGTCGGGTTCGAAGGAGTGGAAGACAAACTCAAAGATGGTGAATAAACAACAGCCGGTTCGCTTGAAACCGTAGTTAATGTTGGAGTTGGAGATTCAGGTCCCGGTGTCGCAGAAGGAGACGGGGTATCCGTAACTGCTGCAGAAGTCGGGGCTACTGTCGGCGTCTCAGTGGGAACGGAAGTTGGAGCCGTAGTCGAAGTTGGTGGAACTGGAGTCGGTGTCGGACTGGCTGTGCTCGTTGGAACAGGTGTCGGTGTACTAGTCGGAGTCGGAATTGGTGTGGACGTACTTGTGGGCAAAGGTGTCGGAGTAGCCGATGGCGGAACCGGGGTTGATGTTGCAGTAGGAGTCGTCGTAGGCACGGGTGTGTTGGTTGGAGCCGGATTAACCGTTACAGTCGCCGAAAGAGTTGAACCCACCTGCACCCCACCCATAATACACAACGCTGTAACCGTCACCGGCGATCCCACCGTTCCCACACCACTCACCACGGTGGAGTAAGGACTAGCCGGATCTACCATCGGTGATACCGACGCGACGGTTGCGTTATCTGTCGAGAAATCGACTTCATCGACACCGCCTCCACTATGAACCTCTGTCACGTCCCAATCCGCAAACCCACCCACCGTCACTGTCAAAGACGTTGGCCCGGATAGCGTGCAATCCGGCGTCGGTGTGGCAGTCGGCGGTACGGGGGTAGGAGTACTCGTCGGACTTGGCGTAGCGGTCGGCGTTGCCGTAGGCGTAACTGTGGGCGGCACGGGAGTAGGAGTTACAGTTGGAGTCGCTGTCGGTGTCGAAGTTGGCGTTGGGGTGGCAGTCGGCGCAGCCACAAGCATTGCCGGTGTCGAACCTGTTCCCCTGGACACACCTAATATCAGACATGAAGCTCTAAGTGTTGTAGAACCTGGTGGTCCTGACCCTGGAGAAACATTAGTTGTGTATTCATCAGGGGAGCCAAAAGTGCCCGGACTGGTCACCGTCGCGACCGTCGAGTTGTCGGTCGTAAAGTCCACTTCGCTCACCGAACCTGCGCTGGGAACTGCCGAGACCGTCCATGTAGACGCCGCTCCTCCCACAGTCAACGTTGACGGAGCTGATACTGTTGTCACATTACATGTTGGAATTGGTGTAGGCGTCGCGGTCGGCGGTATAGGGGTTGGGGGGACTTGGGTGGGCGTCGGAGTGACCACCACAACTCCTCCAGTTACGGTAAATGTAGTACTGGCCCCTGAAGAACAGGTGTTATTTGTGTAAGCGATAAAACTGACGTCATATGTTCCCGAACTACTTGGGGCAGTAATACTAAACGACTCCTCATATGTTCCGGAAGCGCTATAGTTTGCGGTATTCACACAGTTAGCTCCTGATATGTCCCAACTGGTTCCATTCCAGTCATTATTTGTACCAGTCCCGGATGTTGTAACGTTAACTGCAGCTGTAATTGAAGCAGAAGGAGCTACTGTAACAGAACTGGCGCCATTTAAAGTTACCGAGTTTATGGTCCTGGCGGCCAGTGCCGGACCCGCAGCGAGGGCAAAAACCGGTGTAAATACCAGAAATGATACGATATACTTTAGGCAGTATCGTGTCATCAAATAAATATACCACATCAAAAGACTTGAGTCGTTTCACTTTACCTTCTGGTGACGATCCCTTGCCCGCGCCACCGATAAAATTCAGCCCGTACCGCCAGTCCAGGCTGGAAACATTCTGGTCATCTAAGAACGGCAAGACTTGGTTAACCGTCTACTTGGTTATTCTCCTTGGAGCAGTATTGGCCGGCTTGACTCTTTACAAAAATCTGCTGTAATTATTGTGTGGCCGACTACTCCAAACGTCCTATCTGGCAATGGATTGCAATTTACGCTGTCGTTGGTGTTGTTATCTATGGTGCTGTTTACCTTTTCTTTTTTAATAAATCCGGTTACAACACTGCCCCGGCCACCAGCACGACCGAGGTTAACCCGACTTTGATAGAAGCCCAAAAAAGAGGCGAGCAGGTGTCGGTTTTTCTTACCCCCTCCGGTTTTGTTCCCGTTGCCTTAATCGTCAAAGCCGGAACCACTGTCTCCTGGCTCAACCAATCCGGAGTTACCGGCAATGTCTCCTCCGCCCCCCATCCCACTCACACCGCGTACCCGCCCTTAAATTTAGGCAATTTTGAGGCCGGCAAATCCATTTCCCTGACTTTCAATACCCCCGGCACTTATAAGTACCACAACCACCTCACTCCTTCCCAGTCCGGTTCCATCACCGTTAAGTAACAACCATTCCTGGGGGTGGAAGACGGGTGCTGCCCCCGCGACCTCCGGGTCCACAACCCGGCGCTCTGCTGTTGAGCTACATCCACCAAGTGCAGTTAATTATAACCCAAATTACTCACACTCCCATAAAGGTCTGGACTTAAACGGGCTGGGTCCATAGACCTCAGGATGCCGTGTGATATATGCCTGTATATCCAACAATATAATTGATTCAGGATCAACCCCGGTTCTTTCCAAATGGTTTCTCCTGATGATTAAATCTGCCTGGCAAAACGGTCCGCTTTCTTTTACATCTCCCGCTTCGGTATATAAAAGCGACCCCGCTGCCTCACCGTGGGAAGAGGTCTGAAGACAATATATTTTGATTGTTCTTTCAACCATACGCTATTTTAACAGTATCTTAAAATGTGCAGTATTCTTTAATTAGTCCGAACGCATTTCACCCCGCGGGGGCGGGGAGAAGTCAAAGTGAGCCGCACCGCTAACAATTTCAAGTTTTCTTTGGCGGCAAAAATTAATCAATAAACGCGAAGGTGTCCAACATTTGTTCAAAAATCTTTTTAGTTGATTCGACTAGCGACTGATCATAATCACCAGCAACATGCCATGTAATCCTAAACATATTAAATCCCTTGGTAAAGAAAACGGTATTATTGTCGATCTTGAGTGCCTTCATATTCTTGAACGTTGTTTCTTCGATTTTGACTCCTTCAAGATTGATTCCGGCAGGAATTTGTTTTACCCATTCTCGATACCATTCTTCGGTAGGTGTTTTTCGAAGCGGGTTGGGTTCGACAATAATATCAACAACTGCATCGTTAAGGTAATTAACGCCCTGTTTGGTTATTTTCGTAAACCGAACAGCCGCAGGAAATTGTTTTACGGTTACTTGCACAAGTTCCCAGTCTGGAGGGTAGCTAACTCGATATTTATATTCTGTGCTTGTATATACTTTCCAAAGAGAGGTTTCAGATTGAGCGACTTCATTATCTCCAATCTCTGTAGAGCTATACCACCCGGAACCAAGGCCCTTTACGCACAACCTTTGGTACAAATCTCCAATCGGAATATCACACAAGTAATAAATACAATCGTAGTTAGTTTCTTTCTCGCATTGTTCATTATTGGCAAAAACTTTAGTTTTTACAGCTTCTCTGGTGAATATAAAATACCCCGCAATGCCAAATACAACGATGGTAGCAATAACGGTAATTTTTATTGGTTGTTTTATTTCCATGCTTTGGTGCGCTTGAAAGACCTATGCTGGAACACCTTCTGGATTCAATACTGGGCCAATTCAAGATTTTGGATGAACGGGAAATCCCTCCAAATTTAATTTAATTTTTTAACTATATCTCAAAGCTACTTTTTGGGTTTACTTACCACTTCTATAATGGCATTCGACAGTTTATTGAACGCAACTGTTTTCTCACGGAAAAGTACAGTAGGAACATCATTTTCAGGAATATTGGTTACACCTCTATCGTTAAGATAAACAACAAGTCCATCAGGAACACTTACCCCTGGTTGAATTCTTTTGGTAATTTCCATTAACAAATATGCTTCCGCAGGGTCTAAGCTTCCAGGTACAGAAACCCCTCGGTCTTTTAGAGCTTGAGCTTCTCTGATATCTCTAGGCAACCTAACTTCTTCCAAACCAAGAGCTCTTGCAGCAGATTTCAGAAAATTTATATCAGCTATTGGGAAAGCAATTTCTTTAACCACAGCCACAATTTACCAGTATTTTTTTTAAAAAGCAATAAAGTTGAGAAAAACACTTTATATTTTGCGCACCCGGGAGGAATCGAACCTCCATCAACTATTCCGTTCGCAAAGCGCAAGCCGAGCCATCCAGTGCCCTTGGAGGGAATCGAACCCCCATTACCTGTTCCGAAGACAGGTGCTCTATCCATTGAGCTACAAGGGCTCGGCTTGAGACGAACCTATTAGATTTTACCCCACCTTCCGCTTAAGCGTAAAATATCTGCAGTGCTGGACCGTCTCATTTCCTTCATTCTCTCTCTGATTATCGTAGCACCTCCCGTCCCAATAGTTTCTCCCCTACCCACCCCTATTCCATTACCCCCAACTCACTACATACCCCAACAGATCACCTACAATTCAATACTTTCCCAGGATCACTCCTGGACAGCCACCCTTTCGGCTCAAAAAGTAACTACTGTAATTACTACAGGAGACGTGATGCTGGGCAGAAGCATCAACGCCAAGGCCGCGGCTTCAAAAAACTTTTCTTACCCTTTTTCCGAAGTTTCCGGTTTCCTCAATTCCGCAGACCTGACCTTTGTAAATCTGGAGAACCCCATCGTCAAAGGTTGTCCGGTTATCAATGATGGTTTTAAATTCTGCGCCGATCCGCGGTTTCTGCCATTCCTGACGCAAGCGGGTATCGACGCCGTAAACCTGGCTAACAACCACGCAGCAAATTTTGGTGCGACTGGTCTGAAAGATACTCTACGTTATCTGGAATCTGCCTCCATTCTGGCCGCAGGTGTTTCCGGCCCGGTATATTTCGCCGCACCCAACGCCCGGATCGGCATTTTGGGTTTCAATGATGTAGGCGGCCCTTACCAAGGCATATCCCAGGCAGCAGATGAGGGGATTAAAGCCGGCATCAATACAGCCTGTTCCCGATCGGATATTGTCATTGTCCAGTTCCACTGGGGTAGTGAATATACTACCACGGTTACAGGTAGACAGCGCCGGTTCGCCCGCCTGGCTATAGATTCGGGAGCGGATCTGGTCATTGGCAATCATCCGCATTGGGTCCAGCCGCTGGAAATTTACAAAGGCAAATTGATCGTTTATTCTCAAGGCAATTTTATTTTCGACCAGTCGTGGTCCCTCAAAACAATGCAGGGGTTGTCGGGAAAGTTCACATTTTTCGACTCACTTCTGGTCGATGCCCATTTTTTCCCGGTTGTTATCTCACCGGAAGGCCGACCGGAAATCGTTTCCTTCGCCCTCGGACGGTCCATTATGGAAGTATTATCTCCCTAATCAAATACCAGACTTTCTGAAAACTGTTGGTGAAACTTCATATCATCTTTATTCCATATACCATTCCCCAGGGTATTAATATAAATGTTTGTATCTCCTTCTCTTATCCACGTAGTCAAAGACCAAAGCAGTTCGCCATTTTGCGATTTCATCTCATAACCCAGTTTTACCGCCCTCCTGCCTCCGATTTCCAGGGATCCAATTTTATCTATTTCATCCGTACCTTTCTCGGCCACATACCATGCATCAAATTCCCTTTGAGTGGACATGGGAGGTTCATCCTCTCTCTGGCTGGCTACGGTTACAGCCGCCTGGCCTGTCGTCCCTGGCATTTGCCCGGCATTGGCCGGAGAGTATTCCACCCTTATATCAAAGTTTTTATCATTCTTCTTCTCTTCCTTCCATCCCCGCGGGATTTTATAGCTGAAACTGCCTTCTGTTAAATACTTTTTCTGCCAGTTCCAGGACTGATTAAACTTACCCGAAGTTACCGCATACCCCAGAATAAAAAAACCTGCTATCGCCGCTATTATCAATATTGTTCTCGCCATTGTTGCCTCAGACCGGTAATACCGGTAAATATTTTAATTAGTATTACCCCTGTCACAAAACCTCCTACATGGGCAAAATACGCTATTCCTCCGCCTGCCGCTCCTAGCGACCCTGCCCCGGAAAACAACTGCAGGACAAACCAGTAAAACAGCATGGTATAAGCAGGAACAGATGCTTCCTGAAGCCACCCGAAGACCGGCAGCAGCACATCCACCCTGTGCTTCGGGAAAAGTATTAGGTACCCTCCCATCAGCCCCGCTATAGCCCCAGATGCTCCCAGGTTTGGGATTCGCGAAGCTGGGTCGACAACTATTTGCAGTATCGAGGCTCCCAGTCCTGCTGCCAGGTAATAGATTAGATATTTAACATGGCCAAGTGTATCTTCCAGATTGTCTCCGAAAATATTCAAAAACAGCATGTTTCCCGCCAGGTGCAAAAATCCTCCGTGTACAAAAACGGAGGTGATCAGAGTTACCAGGCTTGCGCCGGCTACGATTTCAGAAGGCTGCATTGCCCAGGTTTCTATAAATCTGTCAAATGATCGTTCTCCCAGGAAAAAATACATATACATGTAAACAGCAATATTTATTGCCATCAGAGCATATGTAACAAAGGGGAAAGTATTGCTTTTGTTGTGGTCGCGCAGTGGTATCATGCTATTTAAGTATATCCCATGATTTCATTTCCCAAACTATGGTTATTTGCAGTAGGTTTGATCCTTCTTTCCGCTCTGGCGCTGATGATGCTCCTATACCTGCGTTCTTTCCGTTATTCCGGTATAAGTAATTTCGCAGACTGTGCTGCCGCCGGCCTTCCTGTCACGGAATCATACCCCCGCCAATGCCGCACCCCGGACGGCAGCAGCTTTGTGGAAGAGATTCCTACCGTCTCACCTTCGGTCTGCCTGGATTTGTGCGGCAACGGCACGTGTGAGGAAATCGTCTGCACGGCTATCGGCTGCCCCTGTCCTGAAACCCCGGCCACCTGTCCGCAGGACTGCCGCTAAACTATTCAAACTTCAACACTATCTCGTCCTCATGCCTCATGACATAGTTTTTCAGCTCGGTATTTTCCTCCCCATTGACGGTCATTATTACCTTCCCTTCGGACCAGTCAAATTTCTTCTCCCAGATATCAAAAAATCTGCCCAGAAGCACCTGGTCCGGTGTCACCCGACCGTTAAACTCCAGGTGTATGACTCCGTCTAAAAAGTCCTCATCGTGAGTATGAATGGGCTGCTCACTGTTTTTGCGTCCGATGTCGCTTTCAAGAGGTATTTTTTCTCCTTTGACATAGATTTCCAGCTTCGGGTGCCAGTGAATGCCAGTTGATGATAAAACTTCAGGTTCATTGCCTGCTTCGGTCGTTATTCCGGCAGCCGTTCCTGTTTTTCTAGTCGCCAGAAAAATCCCTCCTCCCAATACGATGGCCACAATCAGTACAAACCCCGCAATTATCTTTTTATCCATTTGGAGCTGGTAAGCGGATTTCGCGCGAACTAAACCAGCTAATTGATAATAGCACGAAGGAATTTGAGTTGATTGGTTTCCAGCTTAATCAACTACGAACGATTATTGTACCCGAATGTGCTATTTAGTAGTTATTTTGACAGGAGAAATACCATCTTTACTCAAATTATCCCTTATTCCCTGCTCATCTTGAGCTCGTGTTTGACTTGGCAAACCACTACCGTACCAAACTTTTACCAGTCCACCTTTCAATTTCTTTTGCTCAGCCCTGGGATTAAAATGGCTAGCTTCTTCTGAATGAACTGTTACCCAGTAATCTTGTTCCATTGAAATAAATATACCACTAG
>LCNU01000014.1 GCA_001001375.1 Candidatus Amesbacteria bacterium GW2011_GWC1_47_15
GCCGGTCAGGTCGACGGTCAGGGAAACCTGGCCGGCAGACGAATCCACTACTTCTCCTTCGACGACATCAGCCATAGAAATAACACTATAAATGTTCAAAGTTTAATATTCAATGTTCAATGTTTTATAATCTGCAAACCGTGAAACAGGAGAAGTTGTTATCCAGACTGAGACAAATACCCGAAAGCGCGATTAGAGCCAAAAATAACGACGGCAACACATGCAGGGTCGAATGGGAAGGCGGGGAAAACGGGCTGGGAGGGGGACATGTTGAATTCTCCCTTGTAGATATTCCCTCAGCAAAACCCTGGCTGACCGCTACGAAAGAGCCTAATTTTATAATCTCTTCACTTGAGGTGGAAACCCTACATGTGGTGAGAAATCCAATGGAAAGTGCTGCCGCTGCCCTGATGATGATCGCCACCCTAAACCAGGCGGCAGCGGAAATACCTGCGGGTATCCCCCATGTAGCAAGAGCTAACAATTATTCGAAGCATATAATGGAACAGCTGAAGGAATGGGGTATTTACAGTTACTGTGATATCAGGGGAAAACCCCTGAGCCGGCCGGTTTTATGGATGGACATCTATACACCATACGTCTGCAACCTTCCCAATGAAAAAATTTTAATGTTTGACCGATTCGCCTCTGCCAAGGGGGTGCAAAGTATTATCCGGCTGTATAAAAATATCCAGAAGAGGACAAATATTGACAGCTGGTTATTGACTCTTAATTTCCGGATACGTGACCTGTTAACCAAACCCGTTTAGCAATCTAAAATACCAGTTTGAGGAAGTCGCCGGCGATGATGCCGCTAAGAGCCACCACTCCCCCTATAGCCAGCATACGTAGACCATTTTTCAAGACATGAATGCCTGCCCATCGGGCGTTTAATACACCCAGACCAAATAACGCTAAGAGAGTGGCAGTTATGGAAACATACATACCATCGACCCGGGTGAAAAAGACATATGGGAATATGGGGATAAAACCGGCCAGAAAATAAGAGGTGAACATGACAAGTGCGGCCGGCAGGGATTTGGACAAAGATACTTCATGCCGGACTTCCGCTTCCGATGCTGACTGGTCGGACAGCAGGCTGCCCATTCCCATGGAAAGGGCTTCAATAAATATGAGGATGAAACCGGTAACAACAATGGCCGTAGATGACAGTTCGGCGCTGGCGATACCGGCAAGCAAACCGACAGAGGAAGCCAGGCTGTCCTCTACTCCGAAAGTGAAATTGCGGATGTATTCCGGATGGGCAAATCTGGATCTTGTGCGCATACATCAAGTGTAGCACGCCGGATACCGGCCATATGGCGGGGATCGTCCAAATATCTGTACAAAATTCGATAAGTATCCAGATCGAAGCCAGGAATATTATCCGGTCCTCCTTCAACAACACACCAATTGTCTACAATGAACGCCTGGTTGGTATTTCCCGACTCTTCAATAATTTGAATCGGTCCGGGAAAAGGCCAAGGTTTGAATGGTTTATCCGAAAAAGCACCCAGGAAGCGGAGGTTGTACTTCAACACCGGTTCACGGCCCATACAAGCTCCGGAACATTTGCCCAGGTGATAATCAAAACACGCACCGGCAGATTTCTGCAAACCCATTAACCGGGGGCAAAGACCATTATCGGAACAGATCTGCAATAGCGCCGATTGGGCCTGGCGGCGCGACTTGAAAATTCCAAGGCACCCCGTAAAATCTTCGGGCCTACCCGGAAGAACGGCAGGTTTGAGGATAACGGTCTTGTAACCGGCGGTATTTTCCTGCGGGAGAGCCAGAACCAGTTCCCGCTTGCGGCGCAGAGCCCGGTTGTATACCGGCATCAGTTTTTTTATTAACCGGGACTCCAGCAATGCAGCCCCCAAAGAACCGGTGGTGGTTATGCTCTCGATATGCGTTACCTG
Source organism: Candidatus Amesbacteria bacterium GW2011_GWC1_47_15 (assembly GCA_001001375.1). GTDB lineage: Bacteria > Patescibacteriota > Microgenomatia > CAZETR01 > Amesbacteraceae > GWC1-47-15. The sequence continues at coordinate 1,923 of LCNU01000014.1, forward strand.
GTGGTGCAGTCGGTTTTCCCGGGACCGGGACAGGCTGTCGGTAAAGTGGGAACGGACGCGGTTTTTGATATCCACACTTTGGCCTACATACAGAACCGAATCCCCCTGTCCGTAAAAAATATAGACGCCGGGAGAATGGGGCAGGGTATTTACCTGGTCCGAAGACAACCCCGGCGGAAGGGAGGGAGATCTGAGCTGGGAGGATACGGAAGCGGAAAAAATATCCGGGTCGGGAAGATCCTGAAGTTTCTGAAAAAACTGCCAAAGTACGGCCGCGTCGTCCAAAGCCCGGTGCCTGCGGGGACAGTCCAGGGACAAATGTGAAATGAGGCTGTCTAAATTGTGGCTGGGAAGATCAGGAAAAACGGAGCGGAAAAGTTTGACAGTACACAAATGACGAAGGGAAAGTTTTTCAGAATACCGGCGGAATTCGCTTTTTAAAAAGCCATAATCAAACCGGGCATTGTGAGCGACCAGAACGGATCCTTCCAGCAGGGAAAAAATCCGGTTTTTCAGACTGTAAAAGGTCGGGGCTTTTTCCAGCTCGAGCGACGTGATGCCTGTGATTTCCGTAATAAACGGGGAAATATAGGTCTGCGGGTCTATCAGACTGGAGAACTGACTGACCAACTGCCCATTTTCCACCCGCAATATTCCGATCTCGATTACCCTGTCGCGGCTAAAACTTGTACCAGTAGTTTCTACATCAACAAAACTCAGCGAGGCAGGCCACATGTGCCTGGTATTTTATCACATTGATTTCTTACCTTGTTTTAAGAAGAGTTTTTCATTGTAGTATTAGTTTCTTCTCAAGAAAGGAGGCAAGAGATGGCGTACCTAGCTGCATGGATATTTGGAGTACCACTGAGCGTACTTATTTTGGTTTGGCTACTCAGCAGGGCCTTTTGATATGAAACAAATTAAAAAGTCCCGGCGGACGGAAACCGCCAATTTCAATATCGCGGGCTTAAAAATACTAATGGCTGTGAAGAAACCCGAGAGGAATACAAATTCCGGCCTGATAACGAGGATGATAACTCTTACGGGTTTGAAAACCGCTCTTTAGAAATTTTTTTAGAAATTAATTTGAGTTGAGTCTGCGGGCGAGGTCGTTTTGCTCTCGGGAAAGAGCAGGGTCCTGACTTACCCATTTTTCCTGCTCAACAGAAAGCCAGCGGTTGGCTTCCATGACTTCAATGAGGCTGTCTGCATGGAGAAGGCGAATTGAAATGATTTCGGTAATCCGGTCGATATCCACTTTATGATCTGCGTAAAACTCACCCGAGTTTTTCAACCCTTCCCAACCCGGCTGAAGACCGCGCAGACGCGAGGCGAGCTCTTTCCAGCTGTCCAGGTCCTCCCGGCTGTAATCCGGGGGTTTGTAACCGCCAAAGTGCTGGACAATGACCTGGGCCGGGCAGCCATTTAGGGAGCCGGAGACGGCAGCCAAACCCATTTCCTGATAATCCGGCGACAGCAGGAACTTTGAAGAATCGGGAAATTCAAACAAATTCTCCACTAATTCCTGTGCCGTATAATACCCCGGTATCAACGACTCACCGGCGACAATATTGAAATAACCGGCATCGGACATGGCTTTTTTGACTGTATATCCGCTTTTTGAGGCACCGGTGGAAAGATCATTGTGCAGGAATATCGACTGCGCCCGACGGGTGGCCGAATCCGAGAGGCGCAGATCCGACCTGAGGGGGGCGACTCCAGCCTGACTGCGGTGGGTGTTTAATAGATCAAGATATGCAGCAGTATCCAGACTGATGCGGGAAGAGGGTAGACTGTCGGTGCCGGTATCACGAAAGGATCCGGTATACTTCGGGGACTGGTAACTCCAGGGGAGGACGGCATCCACATCACCCAAATCCACCAGTTCCAATTCATGACGGGAATCCAGACTGCCTTTGCGGTTGTCCCCCAGAACGAATATTTTTCCTTCCGGAACGACCAGTGTCTGGCAATCCGGGAGAAAACTTCCTCCGAAGGTGGACCTGGCGGCGGCCATATACGGTTCATCCGCAAGATGGCCGTTGATATATACCGCCCCGTCGCGGATTTCCAGATCATCCCCGGGAAGTCCGATCACGCGTTTGACGAAACCGCGGGGAGTGCCGTATTTGGGAGCTGTGATACTGACGGTATTTCCGTTTTCGAAAGATACGATATCTCCCCGGCCCAGTTCCCTTCCCAGATACCTGCGGCCGTTTATTTCAAACCCCCCGGGGAAACTGTACATGCCGACCGTGGCTACTGTTTCATCTACCTGGACATCGGGATCCGGGGAACTGCCTTTGGGAAATGTGGGGTACATAGACCCGGTGCCGGAAAGATCTATAGGCAAGGGCACAAAGCCCAGACGGGAGGCGGGGACATAAGAGGCCAGGTAATACCCTGCCGCCCAGAGGGGCAGAAGAATATACAAAGAGAAAAAAATGACAAATATACGGATTACCAGCAGGGGAAACATCCGGCGCAAGGTAAACGGCGGCGAAAAATGCATAGAGCGAAAAACAAGATAAAGAGGAAATAAGAAAAAACGCAGAAGAAACATAATTTGATTATATAATCAGTTAAGAAGGGTTATGAGTGTCTGGAATCAGGATTTGCTGAAAATCAGGGAATAAAATAACGGCTTAAAATAATGACTAAGTGAGTCTGTATATTCGAATATTGCAATATATATTTTTGTAAGAAGTCTGACTAACTGATGAGTAAATAGTTAATGCTTGGAGGAAATGGAGAGTATTGACTGAAATAAATTTATGGACGATATTGATAAAGCCTGGTGATTATGAAAAACGTTATTAAATACGGATCAAAAAAGATCGAATATCCACAGATCGGCTACTCGATAATGGTGCCTTTACATATGCCGGAAGGCGAATTGAGGGAGCTGTTCCCGGTCATTCCGGTATTTAATGATCTGAAAATTGCCGGTATGTATATCCGGGAGCTGGTGGGGACCGGGGAAGTGAGCGAATATTTCCAGGGGACACTTGTAGCCGCACGGCTGACTCTGGAACGGGAATGGCCGCTGAAAAAGGAATACTGGAAAAATCCGGAGCTGAGTTATGACCCCAAGCAAAGAAAGGAACTAATGATAAAACTATTTGCCACGCCTTCGTTTTTCAGACTGCTGGTCACACCCAGCACCGGTACGGACGACTGGGGAGGACTGGCGGCGGCGATGCCGTTTTCCGTCGGCCGGGATGAGGATATAGAAATTTTTATGCAGACATCTGACTGGCCGGTAGACCCGGAGGCCCAATCCGCCGCGCTGTACAGAATTGAAAAAGTGTTCGGCTATGATCTGGAGACGGGGGAGATGACGGAAAACCAGGTGATAGAAAGACGGGTCGTAAACTAATCGGAGGGGGAGAAGAACTTATCTACTTCCAGGGCAATATCTTTGGGGAGAAGGTCTGCTTTGATGAAGTACTTTTCCGCCCCCAGGGAAATGGCCTCGGCAATAAGGGATTCCGTACCCAAATTTGTCAGCAGAATGACCGGGGTGGATTTGATGGGCGAATCCCCTGCCTTAATTTTTCTGAGAATGGAGATGCCGTCTACTTTGGGGAGTAAAATGTCTAAAATCACCAAGTCGTACATAATCCCCGGGCGCATCAGCTTGTCCAGCGCTTCCTGTCCGTCCTGGGCCACCTCCACCAAATAACCTTTTTCAGTTAACACCCGGTAATACATATCCCTGATATATATTTCGTCTTCCACCAAAAGGAGGTTCCTTGTCACTGGAGTCATGCTACCACGCCTGCCGCGGGTCGCGCAACGGGAAGACTGAAAGTAAAGGTAGAGCCCTTACCTTCCGCGCTTTCCACCCAAATTTTCCCCCCATGGGCAGTAACAATATTTTTGCAGATAAACAACCCGAGACCGGTGCCTTTGGAACCAGACTCCAAAGCTCCCTGAATCCGGTAAAATTTGGTAAATAAATGAGGCAGGGCGGATTCGGGAATCCCCTGTCCGGTGTCGGTAACAAAAGTCTCTACAAAATCCCCGTTTTGCCTGATGCCAATAGCCACCGAACCGTGCGGGGTGTAAGTGATCGCATTTCCGATCAGATTGGTCAGGATTTCCTCCACACGCATCGCATCGGCCAACACCGGCAGGACATTTCCGGAGGGCGGAGTAAAAGACAAAGATAATCCCTTGCTTTGGGCCAGGTTTTGATAATCTGCGATCACACGGGAAACGAGACCGGGAAGGTCGAGAGTGGCAGGCTCGACCTGCATCTTGCCCTGCTCGATTTTGGCTACGGCCAACAAGTTTTTTATCAATTCGTTTAAACGGTTGGCGCTTATGGAAACGCGGTTGACATATTCTTTTTCCACATTGCTTAACTTGTCTATCACCCCCGGCTCCTGGAGGAAAGAAATATAACCCATGACCGTAGTCAGAGGAGTACGCAATTCGTGAGCGGACATGGAGACAAAGTCCAACTTCATTTGCTCCAGCTCCTGTTCCCCGGTAACATCGTGAAAAGTAATAATTCCTCCGAGATTCATGGATTCCCGGTCCTTTATGCGGGAGACTGTCAAATTGACGTAATAGGTTTTATTGCCGGAGGTGATCATTTTGAGATTGTCTTTCTCAAATCCCACTCCTTCGGGCAATTCCGGCTTGAGGCTGCAGTAAACATCCGGAAGCAACTCCCCGTCCTTATCGAATATCCGGAAAATGTCGGTCAGAGAGCCGGAACCGAATTGTGTAAATCCGGTTATTTTTACCGCGGCAGGGTTTATGAAAGTAACCATTCTGTCTTTATCCACCGCAATTACGCCGTCATTGATTCCGGCCAGTACCACCTCCAGACGGCGGCGTTCGATTTCCACTAATTGTTTTTCCTTTTCCAATTCCCGGGTGGATACATCCAGACGGGATTTCTGGTCCTGGAGCTCCTTAATATTTCCCCTCAGTTCGCTGATGGAAACTCTCAGCCTACTAGCCATTATATTGAAGGACCGGGCAAGCTGTTCTACTTCGTCGCCGGTCCTGATATCTACTTCGTGGCTCAAATCCCCGGCTGTCATGGAACGGGTGGCTGTCTGGAGCCGGAGGATGGGACGTGTCAGGCTGCGGCTTAAAAGAATAGAGGCGGCAAACGCCAAAACTATTGAGCCGAACATGGTGCTGTAAAAGAGGTTTTGCAGTAAATTCAATCTGCTGAATGCTTCGGATACAGGCTGTTCGACAATGACCGCCCAATTTAAGAAAGGAATAGTGACTCCGTTGGCAATGACCGGAATATTGCGCTCGTTTTTATACAGATAATCGTCCGGGGTAAGAGAGGGAGTGGGGACGGCGCTCAGGGCGGAAATAATTTTGCGGCCGCCGTAATTGGGGTTGGCCAGCACGAGATCTATATCCGGGTGGGCGATGAGGCGGCCCTCGTCATCTACGATATAAGCATAACCCGTATCCCCAACCCTGATCTGGGAAACCAGGTCCCACAGACCATCAAGTTGAACCCTGCTTTTGATTACCCCGGCGACAATCCCCTTCTCTGTCGTCAGCGGACTGTAATAATCCACCAACGGAATTTTTGACTGCTGTGCATAAAACACCTTGGAAACTGCCTGTTTCCCGGCTAGGGCAATCACAAACTCCCCAGTGGGAATTTCAAAATCCAGCTTGGTGTCGGTACCGGTATAGCGGTTTACTTTCACCAGCTCGCGGCCGGATGGAGTAAGGATGGATATTTCTTTGAAAAAACGGTTGCGCTGGAGAGTAAGGTTCATAAGATGGATGATTTCCGTGGGTTCTGATTCGTCGAGGCGAAAATAATTACGGCCGAGAGTCACCAGGTCCAATTCGATGCCATCGCTGAATTGTTTTATAAAGTCCGAAGCATGAACGGCTTTTTCCCGATGGAGATAAACTACCTGCTGATATATAAACTCACGGGCAGCTGTGAAGATCATGACCTGGGCTGCAAAAGCCAATATCAACACAATGCCGTAGCTAAGGAGAGTCTTATATCTGATGGAGAACTTCATGCCTCATTCCAACCATTTTTGCTTTAGATACACCAAGGTCCCCTGCTGGCGAAGCGCATCCAAAGCCTGATTGACTTGCGCGTGCAGCAGCGAGTTGCCTTTGGCCAATACAATTCCGTACTGTTCGGAGGTGAAGGGCTCGCTGGCGATTTTGAGAGTGGGGTTGGTGGTGATTATCCCCTTGGCAACCGTCAGATCGGCAAAAATCGCATCTGCTTTGCCGTCCAGCAGAGCCCGGGTTGCGGCCTCGAAATCCCCGAGACTGAGAAGCATATCCGGATCGGTATATTTCATGGCTTCTGCCTCGTTTGTCGTGTCTTTCTGGACGGCGATTTTTTTACCGGAAAGATCATTGGTGGAAGTAATAGTGGTGTTTGTTTTTTTGGTAATAATTACCTGGCCGGCATTAAGGTAGGGGGCGGAGAATTCGTATAACTGCTGGCGATCGGGTGTAATGCTGACAGAGGAAATGATTACATCGAACTCCCGGTTTGCGAGTGCGGAAAAGATATCATCCCAGACGACCACGCGGAAATCGACCTGCAAACCCATCTTTTCCGCCAAACTCCTGCCCAGATCTATATCGTATCCGACCAGATTTTCGTTTTCATCCCTGAATTCCATCGGTTCGAAAGTGGGATCGGTCGCGATCAGAAGTTTACCCCGGGTCAGAGTGGCAGGTGCAGGCGGCTCAGTAGGAGACGGCTGGTTTAAGCCACTGAGCAGACTGGCCCTGTTGGCAAGGTAAAAAGTACCCGTCAAAAGTACGACCAACAATACAACGGCTGCTGCGATAACAGATTTGAGCCAGGGGTATTTTACGGCAGGAACAGAGGGGACAGATGATACTTCGGGAACCGTTTCGGGCAGAGGATCCATAATTTCAGCTTAAATATACCTTAAAATAACTATACATCAGATGCAAGAAGATGACAAAGTATGAATAAGTCATTGTTGTTATTCGCAGCTTTTGCTGTTATCGCATATCTGCCTTTTTTGAGAGATGATTATCTGGCCAGGCGGACGGACCTGCAGGCAAAATTCACCAACGAGGTGTACCTGAAACAAAGCATTCTGCGGGAAGCGCGATGGCCCCAATGGAACTCACTGATAAACCAGGGCGTACCCATATCCGAAGAACCACTATCCGACTACCTGAATCCACTTATGGGGGTAGCGGCGTTTTTCCCCGATCCGGAAGCAGGGGTAAAAACGGTATTTATCATCTGCCTGGCGCTTTCGGGGCTTTCGATGTATCTGCTCGCAAGAGAAGCCGGTATTTCCAAACAGTTTTCCTTAATTATCGGGCTGACCTATGAAGCAGCAGGGTACACAGCCGGCCAGATCCAATCGGGACACGCCGAAAAAATACTCTCCTATCCCCTGTTGCCGCTTTTTTTGCTGGCACTGTGGCGCAGCCTGAAACGGGGCGGAAAGTGGCCCGGAGCGGCAGGGATATTGTGGGGACTGATTCTTTACTCGGGAGAAGTCTATAACCTGTGGTATGCAGGAATCGCTTTGGCTGTTGCCGGTGTGTATGCACTGGTTTTTAATAGAAAAAGGGTTGCCGGAATAATCGCGGCGGGAGTCTGGGCGGCGGCGGCGAGTGCGGCTAAACTGTTACCTTATTTCCAGTCCGCTTCGTATCTGCAAAAAGTGCTGGACCCTTTTTCGGGCTCACAAAATGCCGTCAGCTTTATTTACCATCTGTTTTTGCCTCTTTCGGGGTTGTTTAAAGCAGCAGGCTGGTGGAACCACATACCGGGCAATTTCGGCTGGTGGGAAAAGGCTGGATTTATCGGTCCTGTATGGATCACCGGACTGATCCTGTCCGTGGTATATCGAAAAAAAATACAGCTGGCCGAAAAATGGTGGTGGATCGGTATCGGCACCGCTCTGGTCCTGTTGGCAATGCCCGGATGGACACCTAATCCCTACCGGTATTTAATTAGTGCCATTCCCCAGCTTTCGGGCATGCACGTACCATCACGGATCTTCGGAATGCTATCGATTCCCATACTACTCCTGGGCGGCAAGGGAATCCAAACAGCAGGTAAAAAATATTCGAAGGCACTAACTGTTTTGCTGATGATAAACCTGGCTGGTGTGTTGGGATTTCAATATTTCGCCCAGATAAAGAAACCTTTTTCAAAAATCGAACCGGAATATGACACTTTAATTAATCAAATTGGGCCGGGAGGCAGTCTGTGGCAGGACGCGAACATTAACCAGGTAAACAATATCCTGGCAGCACAAAAAGATATCCGGATATTCAATTCCAATTATGGTTACTCCATTAAAGACAGCCCGGCAACAAAGTATTGGAAAAATGAAGCGGACCCGGAGTATATCCCGGACTATGCACTGGTACCGGCAGACGCCGCTCTACTACCAGGGATAGAGACTGAATGGAATAAAGATCTGGGAAAAGCCAGGTTGTATAAATTAAAAGGTTCCACTCCCCTATCGAGCACCGGCAAGGCGAAAATCAAACCGGATGAAATTACCGTATCCACAAACGCAACACTGGAGGGAAAACTAACCGTATACCAATCTTATTACCCGGGATGGAGCGTATATCGCGACGGTGAGAGGCAGAAGCTGATACCGGGGAGATTTCTGGAGACAAAACTTCTGCCGGGAAAGCATAAATATATATTCAGGTTTTTTTCGGTAAAATTTACCGCAGGACTAATGATCAGCTGGATGTTTATCTACTGGTGGAGTGTAAAATACAAGCTATACAAGCCATGATTTCTTTTGTATATTTTGATGTTGGCGGAGTGGCAATTAAGGATTTCAGCGGGAGTGATAAATGGACGGAGTTGAAAAAGGAATTGGGAGTAACACCGGAAAATGATGCAGAGTTTGAGGACTTCTGGCTAAGTTATGAGTCAGAGAGATGCCTAGGACCGAATGTGGATACCTTACTGCCTTTAATAAAAAAGAGGTTTGGGTCAAAGTTTTCGGATAATTATTCATTATTGATTGATGGTTTTGTGAACAGGTTTGAGGTAAATAAGTCCATCTGGCCCGTGATTAAGAAAATTCACCAGAAATGCAAAGTGGGTTTGCTAACTAACATGTATCCGGGAATGTATGAAGCAATTCTGGATAGAGGTTTACTGCCGGATATTGACTGGGATGCGGTGATTGACTCGTCTGTTGTGAAATTACAAAAACCGGATAAAAAAATATATGAGCTGGCTGAGCGCCTGGCAAATTTCAATGGACACGAAATATTATTTGTAGAGAACAGCAGAACGCATATAAAAAAGGCGGAGGAATTCGGCTGGCAATGTATTTTGTTTGACTCGAAAAACTATGAAGAGTCCAGTATAAGATTGGAGGAAGTGTTTAAATCCCTATCGGGGAGGAAGAGTTGAGAGAAATTCCTGCCGGTGGGCCGGGAACATATAAAAAACAGGCACTCCGCCGCGGCTGATGGTAAAGACGGGATCCTTGTCGGCGACCAGCCACTGCAGATAGGGAATATTACGGATCAATGCCTGTTTGTTCATAAAAACCACGTAGTCGTATTCGAGATGCTGATCGTCCACCAGGGTGCCTAAAAAACCGTTTTCTTTCCACAGGTGAGTACCCATTGCACCTGTATAATATGTATACTTACCTGCCGAATCCAGAGCATTGATACGCGGTACAGCCTGCCGGTAGACATTCCCCCAAAACTCAACATCAAAGGCCTGCGCGACATAAGCAGGCGGACCGGCAAAACGGTTGAAATATGCGGTACCGAAAGGGTGATAAGCAGCACTGAGACCAATATTGTAAGCGAGCAGGAAAGCGCCTGCAAAACCAATCAGCGGCAGGCGCACGGCGCGGGGTAGAGAATGCGAAAGCCACCATAACCCCAGAGCGGCCAGGACAGCCAGGCTGGGGACGACTTCGAAAAAATGACGGATCTGGTCGTAGGAGATGGAGGAGAAGGGAAACAAAAACCGGGACAAAGGCACCACCAGCCAGAGAAAAATCAAAAATTCTTTTTTGTCACGTAAAATCGAAGAAACGGATTTAAATAAACCGGTAATAACAGCCAAAGCCATCAGAGGTGGGGTAAAAATAAACAGCATGACCCAGGGATAGTAAACCGGGATATCTTTCATTGATGTGTAAACGCGGTCAAAATAAATGGTGGAGCCAGCAATGATTTCCGGAGTGGTGAGGAAATGCCACACTAATCCCAGACGGCGGGTGGTGTCCTCCCACAAGTAAGGCCAAAAAGCAAAAAAAGCCCCGGTAAAGAATACCTCGAACATGACGGACATCAGCAGCCATTTACGCATCCCCAGCCGACGCAGATGCAGAGTAAACCAGATGAGACCGATAAACAGCAGGAAAGCACCGTTTTGCTTGGTATCCGTGGTGATGCCGCCCGCCAATCCGGCTACGGCAGCCATGAGCACCGGCCGGCGGGATGAGACAGCTATCAGTAATATATATATGGTAAGCGAATAAAACATGGTCAGCCCGATATCCCGGACGTTCATATGAGCATGGGCGACAAACTGGGGATAGGAGGCCAAAAGACCCGCGGCAAAAACGGAAATTCCCAGGTCGTCTGTCAGGCGGTGGGCAATGAGAAACACCATGCCGATGCAAACGGAGGCGAAAATCACTGCTGCCAGGTGGAAGCGGTCTACATCTAAAGGGTAGATGGCTTTGAGGGGCTCAAAATTGATAAGCGACGTGCCGAAGGTGACAGCAACGGGGGGGAACCAGGACCAGTCGTCCCAATTTCCTAATTCCATCATTTCTCCGGTGCGGAAATAATTTATATAGGTCTGCCCGGTCTGGCGGTGCATAAATTCATCCCAGGTGGGGCCGTAATCCGTAAGGGTCTGCAAATACACCGCGAAAACCGCAAGTGTCAGAAGTAGGGCTATGAACAGGGGTCGCTTGTAAAAAGGCATAAGACCTGACTGAAAAAAAGTATACAAGACTTGCACCGGGGAGGTACAATATATGTATGGGTGCAGAGCAAAAACCTGAAATAAAACAGGCTGAACAAAAAATTCCGGAGCCGACAGCCGAGGAAAAGAGATTATTTAGAGAAAGGAATTTATTCCTGGCACTGGGGATAATATCCGCTTCTTTAATTCCACTATATTCAATGTTATTCGGTATCGGTGCGGGCATACAACATTATCGAGGTACAGGAATTAAGGATAAGCGTGTGGAAGCCGGAAAGAAAGAATAGTAAATGACGGAAAAAGCGACATTGGCGGGAGGATGTTTCTGGTGCACGGAGGCAATATTCCGGCGGATTAAAGGCGTGCTGTCGGTAACTCCCGGTTACAGCGGAGGGACAACAGAAAATCCCACGTATGAGCAAGTTTCTTCCGGAGAGAGCTGGCATGCAGAAGCGATCCAAATAGAATTCGATCCTGAAAAAATAAGTTTTGAAAAACTGCTGGAAATATTTTTCCATACCCACGACCCGACAGCATTGAACCGGCAGGGGGCAGATACAGGACCTCAATACAGATCAGCGGTTTTTTATCATAATGAGGCACAAAAGAAACAGACTGAAAAAATGATAAAAAATCTCAACCAAACGGATGTATTTGGCCAAAAAATTGTGACGGAAGTGACGCCGTTTATCAATTTTTTCCCGGCTGAAGAAAGCCATCTGGAATATTATGAAAAGAACCGAAATGCCCCTTACTGCCGGGTCGTCATCGACCCCAAAATCAGGAAACTGCTGGCTGAATATAGGGAGGATTTAAAGCCGGAAATGGTTAAATAACAATCCGTGGTGTATAATGGCGTTACTAACCAAGAAGAATTTATATTATGCAATCCGGATTTATGGAAAGAGTGAGATAGGATCGGGGGTGAATATATATAGCTACTAAATTGTTTGTCGGAGGTTTGGCTTGGGCGACTACTGATGATTCTTTGCAGCAATTCTTTGCACAGGCAGGAAACGTTGTTTCCGCCAAGGTAATCATGGACAGGATGACCGGTAAATCCCGGGGATTCGGGTTTGTAGAAATGGCATCTGATGCTGAAGCAAAGGAAGCCGTGGCAAAGTTGAACGGACAAGTCCTGGACGGAAGAAATATCGTTGTCAATGAAGCCAGACCCCAAACCGACAGAAATCCAAGTTTTGACCGCAACAGTCGACCAGACAGGGGCGGCCGAGACGACAGGAGAGGAAGATAATCCTAAGCTGTCAAAAAATCTCCCGGCAGTAAGAGCCTTAAAATTCTTCTCCGGGAGTTTTTAATCCAATATTCAATCCTTCGACTTCGCTCAGGACAAGTGTTTAATGTTTATAAATTATAATGGTTTCGGAATATGAAATTGGAAAACAGGGATCGGAATCAGGAGATAAAAGAAGCCCATTGCGAATGTTTGTTGACATACTGAGAGGCAGTATTTAGCTAATTTATAAAAGGATACTCCTTTAAGGAGTATCCTTTTTGGGGTGAGGTTTGAGATTTGAGGAGTTAAAAGGGCAAGTCCTGTGCGTATTCAAATTGGTCTTTTTTGGCAGGCAGAATATATATCTCCTGTTTGCGTGACATATCTACCGACACCAGCCTGCCTTCACCGCGTGCCACGGCCAGCATGTCCCGGCAAGCCCAACATGACTCCTCTCCCGACTGGCAGCGATAAGAATTTGTGCGGCGGACCATTTTGGCGGTTTCGGCTTTGCGCGTCACGGTCTCGAGAGCAGAGGCGACATCCGGCAGGGTAATGTCCTCCATTTCACCTTCCGAATCCAGATACCAGTATTTGCCCCGAATTTTGTCCGTCTTGAATAATTGCGACACCATAATGGCATAAATGGGCAGCTGCAGAGAATCTTCTTTTTCTTTATTTTTTCCGGTCTTGAAATCGATGATATGGTAGTATTTATCCTCTCCCATCTCTATCCAGTCCAGCTTACCGGTAAGAATCAGGTCCGGACCCAGGTCCACTTTGGGAAACGCAGGGATTTTGACACCCAGACAAGTATGAAAGTGATCATTTGCCCAAAAGCGCCTGAGCATCTCCCGGGCGCGGGTAAGATATGTTTCTTCTTCCGCCTTGTCCGCAAATCCGCCTTTTTCCCCGGTGATGTTTTCCCAGACAAAGTCCAGGAGTCGGCTCAGCTCCTCCTCCGTCCGGGCGGAGGGCTCCAGAGACAGGAACCTTTCTATAACGTCGTGGATCGTAGAACCAAGAGCCAGAGCGGGATTAGTAAGCTGGATTTTGAGACCGGTTTTAGGTGACTTATAAACGGAGCGGTAATAATAGAGCTGGGGGCATTTGTCCAGATCACCAAGTGAAGAGGGGGAAACGAAGACAGCGTTGGGGTTGAAAGCCATAGTGCGAATGTCAGGCTATTATACCTAATGTTAATTTGAAATTTACAATTTACAATCCTTCGACTTTGCTCAGGACGGGTTTGAAATGAAAATTCAAAATTCAATTTACAATCGTGTTTGCAGCAATTTTACCGAAGATTCTAACCAACTCCCCTGCTTCCAGCCATAATTCCCTGCATTCCGTTTTAATATTTTCATCCGCCCCTCCCAATATCCTTAACCAATATTGTGTTTCCTTTGATTCTTTTTTACACAAGAATTTTTTGTTTCTGAAATCTTTTTTGCTGCATGCTCCGTTGGCTTCGAAATAATTGGCTCCGATTCTGGTTCCACACCTGACCAACTGATCAATTATCGGATTTGTAGTTATGTTTTTCGACGATTTTTTACTTAGACTGATTATTTTTTCAGAAAAAACCGTCGTCTTTTGGGGCCTCAACAATGGTGAAATTCCGCAAAATAGTCATGGTAATAATTCTAGGACTTGTGGTTTTTTTGGCTACACAGCGGCAAGCATGAAGATTCATGGGGATATTGACAGCTACTGCGCAGATAGAAATAACCAAAATCCAGAATTGGTGGAAAGCGTAAAGAACTCACACGGAGATTTCTTTGAGAGCGAATGGTGGAAAACCTTTATCGAGTGCCACGACGAATTCCCCATCCTGCGGTACTTTTGATCAGCAGCCTACAGACTGTTTAGGCAGTTTTTCATGAAATCCAGACGGGTGTTGTAGAGCTTGCGGGCCTGCAGCATAGGCAGCCTGTTGGCATGCCCGCCGCCGGTGCCAGCATATTCATAAACTTGGGTTTTGAGACCTACTCCGTTGAGGGCGGAGACCATCCTGTCCATTTGTGTTCTGGGAACCAGGGCATCGTTGGTACTGCGCGTAAACAGCCAGGAAGGAGCATCTGCTGGGGACACGTTAAAAACCGGCGATAAATTTTGATAGAGGGCCGGATCCTGTTCCAGCGTGATTCCGCCGAAAAACTCGGCTAAAAACTCATCCTTTAAGGGTGAACTTTCCAAATTCGGATCCGTAAAATCAGTCGGGCCGTAATTGTTGCTGACACATTTGACTGCACCCGGATTTTCTTTGGTGCCCAGCACAGATGCCAAGTACCCGCCCAAACTGCCGCCCCAGGTGCCGAGCTTGTTTGGATCGACATAAGTTTTGCCGGTTAACCAACTGACGGCCAAATCTATATCCGGCAGGATAACTTGATAAGAGGGAGGAGGATCTTCCCGATAGTTTATAGTAACTGCTACGAACCCGGCATGAGCCAGGTCTTTACAAATGGAGGTAAAACTGGACTTATCGCCCTCTCCGCCGTGGATCAAAATGACGCCGGCGACTTGGCCTTGAATTCTGGAAGGTTCACATAAATCCAAGCGGTGCAGGGGGTGGGGGCCATAAGCCAGACCTGTCTGAAATTTTATGCTGACGCCATTGGCATCCACGCGCATCGGCCGGATATTGGTTTTGAACAAAGTTAATATTGCCAGCAGGAAAATAAATAAGCCTGTGAAAATCCATATGTGAATTTTGTTATTGGTGGAAACTTTTACTTTCATAATTGATGAAAATATTCTCTCATTTAACAGCATACCAGTGCAAGTGGTTATATTATCGGCCGTAATTTGCCAGCCATATTAGATAATCCTGACCATTTACGCGGCCGTCGTTATTAAAATCACCGTTTTGGGTCCCTATAGCCATTTGGCCGTAATGGGCCAGCCAAATAAGATAATCTGCGCCGTTTACCTGATTGTCGCCATTGGCATCCCCCGCTTTGGAAGGAGGCGAAGGCGTGGGACTGGGAGAAGAAGTCGGGGTAGGCGAAGAAGCGGGAATGACCATAGCCTGATAAGCGGCATAGGCCAGAGTATGGGATCTGAGGTCCGCTGCTGTTACCAACCCACCCGTCCTGCGTTCAGTGGTATAGACATTCTGATCACACCCTTGGGGATCGGAGGTGGTATCCTGCTGACACCAATTGGGAAGAGTGAAGTAAAAAACCGCCTCCGCAGATTGATTGAAAATTCGGCGGTGCCAATCTGCCATTCCGGCTGCCAGCATTGCTTCCGAAGATTCGCCGGGATTGGTTTCCGTAACCCATATAGGCTTTGAGGATAACCCGTAAAGCCCAAGCAAACTTTTGGCCTTGACAAAGGTATTTTCCGGATTATCCACCACACCGTACAAATGAAAGTTGAAAATATCAAAAGCATTGATAATCCCGGGTTTTTGCAGCAGCTGATCTATCCAACTGCTGCCTGACGCGTTGATAATCCCCCGATGGGTTATCCCTCCAATGAGTACCTTCGATCCCGGATCGACGGCATGGATAATCGGAGCGGCTTCCTTGAGCAGATTAAAATAGTCATCCACGGTTCCGGTAAACATCAGCGAACCGTTGGGTTCGTTCCAGATTTCCCAATACCGGATATAAGCCAGGCCGCCGGTTTGAAAGCCGTAGCGCTCAACGATCTGAGTAATAAAACTTTTCCAGAGCGCGATGTCCGGAGGACAGATTTTATCCGGTGTGAGAATACCGCCGCAATTGAGATCGGCTTTAGCCCAAACGGGCGTGTCTCTGATGATAGCCAGGGGCTGCAGTCCGCTTTGCTTTAGCCGGCTTAACAAATCATCCGTCGGACCCCAAGTATATTGACCATGAGTTTTTTCGATTTCATCCCAGCTGAGGCGGATTCTGATCATCTGCGTACCCGTTTGTTTTATAAGATCGATTTGTTCCGAAAGGGTAATTCCCTGCTGGATAGCCAGAACCAAGGGTAGATCCGCATGCATGCCGTATACGGGCGACTGGGCTGAGATGCCGGCAGGCCGGATTAAAACCGAAAGCAGCAATATCAGAAACAGAGGTTTTTTTAATTTGAGGAGCGCGAACGGCAAGGACATTTACCCTATATTACGCGTATTCAAGAGCATTTGAAATATTTTTTATTTTCCTGTCGCGGGACGGAAATCGGGCATGTGATAGGATGGGAGGAAATCGAATATGGCTGGCGGGAAAAATGGGGTAATAAGCAAAAAAATATTGTGGGTATTTTGCGGTACGGCAGCAGCGTTTTTGTCATTAACCATCATTAAACTCAAGGTCCATACAAATGTCGATAAATATTGTATAGAGAAGATCAGTCAAAACAAAGAACTTGTCGATAAAGTGAGGAATTCGAGCGGTGATTTTTTTGAGAGTGAGTGGTGGAAAGCCTTTATGGAGTGCCACAACGAATCCGCTTCGTGGAGAGCTTTGCGCACCCTGCCGTTTTGACCCCCATTTCAAAGAGGAGAATCTTATTTTTTGATATACCTTTTACCCAAATCGGATGCTTTTTCCCGGTAAAAGGTTTTGAGCTGGTCCAAAGTCAGGGGTTTGATCATCTTGGGCAGATATTCAAAATCTTCCGCGGTCATAAAAATGCCTGCCATGGAATAGGGCTCCACTTCTATCGTGAATTTGGCTTTTACTCCATCACGCAGATCCCAAAAAGAATAGCGGTCAAGTAAAAAATACAGGTCTACAAAATCCTTGACCTCCGCCCGCTGGGTCATGGTAATCAGTTTGTTTGCGGCAATATCAAGCAAGCTGTCCACAGACAATCCATTGGATAGGGAGCGAAATCCACTTTTAACAGATCCCCGTCCGGGAATTTGAGGTTATAGATCAATACGGGATCGATGAATTGGGAAGAGATGGTAAATCCCAAAGACTTACCTAGGGTATGCAAAAAGTCCAAATCCACACTTTCCCGATGATGAAGGTAAACTTCCGAAAGTGCCGTGCCTCCGGTGAAATAGAAAGTCTCTTTAAGAAATGTATTTTGGGCTATTTCATCCAAAAGCTGTTTTTGGTGCGGTGTAAGGATCGAGGTTTCCCCCATATCAGCAGTTCCATCAGGCGCTTGGGCCCGGTAAATAAATTCAATTTGTCCCAATTTGCTTTGACTTGGGCCAAATCGATAAGCTCGCCTTCCGCGGGGCCGTAATTGACCATGCGCTCCAGAAGTTTTAGGCGGCCGGACTCGGTTTTTGAGAGTTCCTCAGGATCGTAGTCCCAGACGCGCGGCATACTTAATTATTT
The DNA here is from genome assembly GCA_001001375.1 of Candidatus Amesbacteria bacterium GW2011_GWC1_47_15. Taxonomy (GTDB): domain Bacteria; phylum Patescibacteriota; class Microgenomatia; order CAZETR01; family Amesbacteraceae; genus GWC1-47-15. Next base: position 19,393 of record LCNU01000014.1, read on the forward strand.
TACATCATCCGGCTATTTTCTACCGCAAACGGGCCAGGCGCTGAAATCATCCCAGGACATTTTGAAAGTGAAAATGCTTGACAGGGGTACAAACAGTGAGCAATACTTGATTAACCAGAC